>CAZFSX010000237.1:0-4610 GCA_964522115.1 uncultured Pseudobdellovibrionaceae bacterium
TCTCTTGGACAAAACGTGTGAACCATCCTAGCGAAATGTTCCAAAAAGGACAAAAAGTTCGCGCGGTAGTTCTTGGCGTGGATATCGAAAATGAGCGTTTCAGCTTGGGTATCAAACAATTGGAAGCAGATCCTTGGTCAAATATCGAAAGCAAATATGCTATCGGAACTCAGCATGATGTGAAAGTGACAAAAACTGCTGATTTCGGTGTGTTTGTCGAGCTTGAGTCTGACATTGAAGGTTTGATCCACATTTCTGAGCTAACGACAGAAAGAATCAACAAAACAGAAGATTTCGTCAAAGTTGGCGATGTTCTTCGTGCAGAAGTGATTTCTATCGATAAAGATGCTCGTAAAATTGGATTGTCTTCAAAACTTGTGAAACTAAGAGATGCTAAAGCTGACGTTGAAGATTATGCGAAAAAAGCAACTTCAACTTCAAAAACAAGCCTTGGTGATCTTTTTGGAGATCAATTGAAAAACATTAAAAACTAAGCGCTGAGTTAGTTCTAGTTTTTCTGAAAAAAGGGAGTCAAAATAAGACTCCCTTTTTTTTTGGGAAAAATGGAAGTTTTGAAATTTGCAATCGAAAGCCGATTTCAAAAAAATCAGAAATAGAAACAAATAAGGATCAAGCAGCATGAGAAAAAATCCGTGGGTCATTTTTGGAATTTTGGTTTTTGCCTTTTCAACCTTATTGATTTTTTTAATTGGCAGTTCGGCCATATCTCTGTTTGGTGAATCGCCGGTGAAAGTGACGGCTAAAAATAGCGTCCTTCTGATCGACCTTGAAGGGGTGATCATGGATGGCAAAAAATTTATCAAGCAGCTGAAAAAGTATAGCGATAACCCTCGTGTGAAAGCGATTGTGATCAATATCAATTCTCCGGGTGGGGTTGTGGGACCCTCTCAGGAAATCAATGAAGAAATTAAACGTGTTCGTCAGGAATTAAAAAAGCCAGTGGTGGCTGTTTCGATTGGTATGGCTGCAAGTGGAGCCTACTACGCAGCTGTTGCTGCAGATAAATTTGTGGTGGCACCAGGATCGATGATTGGATCCATTGGCGTGATTATGGAGTTTGCAAATTTAGAAAAACTCTATGATTGGGCGAAAATTCAAAGGTATTCCATCACGACGGGAAAATACAAAGATTCAGGTGCTGAATACCGATCCATGCGTGAAGATGAGCGCGCCTTATTTCAGGATATGATCAATGATGTGTACGAACAGTTTGTGAAAGCTGTGGAAGATGGTCGCGGTCTGAAAACAGATGTCGTGAAGGCCTATGCCGATGGACGTGTTTTTACAGGACGTAAGGCGGTGGAGCTTGGTTTTGCGGATCAAGTTGGAACAATCGCCAGTGCGGTGAAACTGGCTGCAAGTATGGCTCATATTGAAAAAGATTACGAAGTTTTTGAACCACCCAAGCATAAACCAGGAATTCTTGATATTCTAGGACAAGGAGATGAGGACATTGAAGGTAAATCTTCTGTCGCAGCGGGAGTGACTCGTTGGATGGATAAAACCTTAAGAACTCAACTGCTGAATAAACCCTTATATATCATGCCAGGAGCTTTTGAGTGATGCGATCGAAAGGACAAAATATTTTCTTCAGAACAGCCATCTTTTTTTGTTTCTGCTTAGGAATGTTTTTGTCTTCGTCATCTTGGGCTCAACGTGAGCGTGGTGGTTTTTTTGATATTACCTCGTCCAGGGTGGGAGCTTATTCTCTGACTTTTCAAGGTGAAAATAATAAGTACCTGGGGGAAGAAGCCAATACAACAGGAATTGAAATCGAAAATATTTATCGCAATACTTGGTTTGGAGTCGATAATAAATTACGGCTTGGGCAAGCAGCAGGGACTGCTAGTTTATTGGATAATAGCACGGCGGTCCGCGTGGATTATCTTCTGACCACCGTGGAGACAAGTTTAGGATTTCGTCTAAATTTGATGAAACGTCGTGAAAGTGGATTCAATATTAGCATCGGTGCTTCCGGATTAATGAGTTACAATAGTATTGATTACTCGTCGGCATCAACTTTGAATTCCTTCAAATCTCCTGAATCAAGTACAGTCTTCGGAAGTGAAGCACTTATCGGAGTGGAGTATTTATTTGGTCCCATGCAGGGAAGTCGTACAAATTTTGGATTGTACTTTGATATTGGTCTTCGTTCCTTGAAGACCAAATTTTTCAACCAAGAAGAATTTTCCTTGGGTGGTATGTTTATGTCTGCCGGCCTGACGTGGTAGTTCAACAGCAGGACTTACAGCCTCAGCAAGCTTTCACCTAGCAATCATTTTTTTTATCAAGAAGCAGTCTTTTTTTATTAAAAAATCACACGTGTACGAATGCACCGAGATAATTGTTCGATCTCTTTCGCCAAGGGAGCTGCATCGGCTTTTTCCACATCCATCACCAGATATCCAATTTCTGAATCTGTGGAAAGATATTGTCCCAAAATATTCGCACCTTGTTTGCTGACGACGGCGTTGATTTCGCTGAGGATGCCGGGTTGATTTTTGTGCACATTTAAAATACGGCGAGCTCCTGCGTGAATGGGCAGGTCGACCGATGGAAAGTTAACGGCTCCAGCCGTGGATCCTATTTTTAAATGTCGAATAAAACTTTCAGCAACTTCAATCCCGATGGCGTACTGTGCTTCCTCTGTGCTTCCACCGATATGTGGAGTCAGAATCACATTTTTTAGACCTTGCAAAGGGGAAGTAAATTTTTCTTTATTCGAGCTTGGTTCCACCGGAAAAACATCGATGGCACAACCTGCAAGGTGTTTTTCTTTCAGAGCTTGAACAAGATCTTCAATGACAACAACGGTGCCTCGGCTGAGGTTCATCAAATAAGAACCTTTTTTCATTTTTTGAAGTTCTTTGGAAGAAATCATATCTTTCGTGTGCTCTGTTTCGGGAACATGCAAAGTCACAAAGTCGCTTTTGGATAAAAGTTCGTCCATACTTGCGCAGCTGGTGGCATTTCCAAGAGGAAGTTTTTTCACAATATCAAAGTAAAGAACTTTCATCCCCATGGATTCCGCCATGATGCTAACCTGGCTTCCAATGTGCCCATATCCAATGATGCCCACTGTTTTTCCGCGAACTTCGTGGGCACCCTCTGCAGACTTCAGCCATTCTCCTTGATGAGCCATGGCAGATCGATCACCCAATTGACGAGACAATGCGATCATTTCCGAGATCACTAATTCCGCAACACTGCGAGTATTGCTGTAGGGAGCGTTGAAGACGGGAATCCCTAACTTGTTTGCATGAGCCAGTTGAACTTGATTGGTGCCAATGCAAAAGGCTCCGACGGCTAAAAGATGAGGATGACTGTCCAGAACTTTTTCTGTGACATTGGTTTTCGATCGAATGCCAAGTGCATGGTATTCAGGAAGCATCTTGCACAGATCTTCTTCTGATGGGGAGTGGGATAGTAAATCCACATGGTAACCCTCCTGTTGGAGAAGATCCTTTGCGACGGAATGAATATTTTCAAGAAGAAGAATTTTAATTTTAGAAGTATTTGTCACAGGCACTCCATGTTTACATTTCGATCATTGTATTGAATCCCATGGGAAGATGCAATCTTCAGGTTTACACATCGCTTGTATTCGCGCTTATGAATTCTAAATAAAAAAACGAATAACCCATAGCAATATCGCTACCTATTCAAGTGGAAGACCGAGATTCTAGTGCCATGGCAACAAATACACAATACAAGATCCTTGTGATCGATGATGATGAATTATTAGTCGAATCTCTTCGTTTATCTATTCCTTCGAATTGGTCGATGGTGGCCTTGGATTCCTTGCGAGGTTTTGATCCCTCTTCGGCATATCATGCGGCTTTTGTGGATATGCACTTAACTCGTGATGTGAATCATGCTGAAGGACCTGAAATTATTCAGGCCTTGGTCGATGCAAATCCACTGATTCAAGTTGTAGCAATGTCTGGTGATTTGCGTATTGAGTTGATGGAGCGTTGTTTGAAGGCAGGGGCGCTGAGGTTTTTAGCAAAGCCTCTTTTACCTCAGGAAGTTACTGCAACTTTAGAAAAGATTGAAGCTTGGTGGTCTATGCGTCAAGCTGATACGCGACGCCCTTCTTCTACAGTAAGATGGGTGGGGCAAGGTGAAAAATCCTCAGATTTAAAAAAGCATATTGCGTCTTTGCGCGGAGAGCCGGGCCCCATTCTTCTAGAGGGCGAAACGGGAACAGGAAAAGAAGTTGTCTGTCAATTGCTGAATCAGCAAGAAGGAGCTAGGCATTTAATTACAGTCAATATTGCAAGTATACCTGAAAATTTGTTTGAATCAGAAATGTATGGTCATGTACGGGGAGCTTTTACAGGAGCTGATTCTCAAAAAATTGGACTTGCAGAGGCGGCGCATGGAGGAGATCTCTTTTTAGATGAAATTGAAGCTTTAGGTCTAAGTGCTCAGGCTAAGCTCTTAAGATTTCTTGAGTCTGGTGAAATAAGAAAAGTAGGGTCCAAAGAAGAATTTAAAGTTAATTGCAGGGTCCTTATTGCCACGAATCAATCCTTGGAAAAAATGTGTCAACAAGGACAGTTCCGACATGACCTTTGGTGGCGTAT
>CAZFSX010000238.1:0-4603 GCA_964522115.1 uncultured Pseudobdellovibrionaceae bacterium
TCTCCGGGTTGAACTTTATACTGTTTACCGCCGGTGCGAATAATGGCGTACATCTATTACCTCCAAACACTCTGATATAAGAAAAAAGTAAATGCCACCACGCGGTAATCTTGTCAACCTTGAAAGTAAGGTGTGATTGCTTTTGCGGGGTGCCATAACAAGAGGTTCGTTTTTAGCCCTTCTTTTCAGCAGAGGCAAGCCTTATTCCCAAGTTTTGCAGATTGTTACAAGTGGTGAAAACACAGAAAAATTAGGGTCAAAGGCATTGATTTCATCAGAACCCATAAAATCTACAGGATAAAGACCTCGTATTGTTCAATATGGTAGCTGGGTTCGATTTTAAAAGCGATAGGAAAGCCAAGGCGCTTTTCGACAAACTCCAAGGTTTCACCTTCGACCTCGTAAATCCAGTCGACGATTTCTGCATGGGCATGAACAACAACATTGGCATTTTTGGACGGAAGCTTCGGAAGATCTCTTTCTAGCTCGCGAAAAATTTCATGAGCAATCGTGGATTTACGTTTCAAATACCCTTTTCCCTCGCAGTAAGAGCAGGGATGACACAAAGTTTTAATCAGACTTGGGCGAATACGTTTACGAGTCATTTCAACAAGACCCAAGGCTGACATGGAACTAATATTTGTTCGAGAGCGATCCTTTTTGAGCTCTTCTTGAAGCAGTGACATCACCTTTTCGCGATGGGTTTCCTTTTCCATATCGATGAAATCAATAATGATGATTCCGCCGCAGTTCCGAATACGCAGTTGGTGTGCAATCTCTCTAACCGCTTCGAGGTTTGTCTTTAATATAGTGTCTTCCAGATCCTTTTTCCCTACATAGCGACCTGTATTGACGTCGATGACAACCAGAGCTTCCGCCTCATCAATAACAATATATCCACCCGACTTCAGCCAAATTTTACGGTCCATGGATCGAGAAATCTCTAAGTCGATGTCGTAGAGATCAAACAGGGGCTTCTGTTCATTATAATAGATAATATTTTGTTTATATTTTGGCATCAACTGGCCAACAAATTTTTCAACCTTGCGATGTGCTTCTTCATTGTCCACAAAAACGCTGACAACATCTTCATTCATAAGGTCCCGCAACGCTCGTAATTCGACATCCAGTTCTTGATGAATGAGGCCAATGGTTTTTTTCTTTTCAGCTGTTTTAAAAATTTCTTTGCTGAGGCGATCCAAATACTCCACATCGGTTCGCAGGCTTTCCTCTGAAGCGCCTTCACCGGCTGTACGAACGATCACGCCACCCGAGGGATTTATTTTTTGAACCAACTCTTTCAATCGCTGACGCTCTTCTTCGGATTCAATACGACGAGAAATCCCCAAATGTTTTAAGCTTGGAAGGTAAACAACAAAGCGACCCGGCAAAGAAATATGCGTTGTTAAGCGAGCCCCCTTGGTTCCCATGGGATCCTTGGAAACTTGAACTAAGATGAATTGACCCTCTTTTAGAAGATCCTGGATGGGAGTTTTTGGTGCTGTTGTCAAAGCTGGGTTTTCTTCATCGTCGGGAACCGTGGTGCCCTCGTCCTTGTCAGAGTACAAGAAGTTGTCGCTGTCGATATCTTCGCGAATATCTCCGACGTATAAAAAAGCAGCTTTTTCCAGGCCAATATCAACAAAGGCTGCCTGCATTCCA
This sequence comes from uncultured Pseudobdellovibrionaceae bacterium, assembly GCA_964522115.1. Lineage (GTDB taxonomy): Bacteria > Bdellovibrionota > Bdellovibrionia > Bdellovibrionales > Bdellovibrionaceae > CAZFSX01. The sequence continues at coordinate 1,663 of CAZFSX010000238.1, forward strand.
GGCAAAACCCGAAGAACGCGACCACGATGGATCGAGCCAACAAGAGTCGGAGAAGTCTTTCTTTCAATTTTAAGATCCGTAAGAATGCCTGCCTCCACATAGGCAACCCTTGTTTCTTGTGGACGAATATTTATCAAAATTTCAGCAGCCATGGGAACCTCGATGAAGGAATAAAAGGCTGTTCTATCGTTTTTCGAACCGAGGGTCTAACTATTTCTTGGAAGACCTGCTTTCGTGTAGAAAATGGAACCTGGCTGGACTTTGGACTGAAAATACAGTCAAGTCGTGGAACTTAAGGCCATGCTTCTGAAGTATTTCCCACTTCTTCCGATAAAGCCAGCATGGCAACGATCGATGAATTATTTAAGGTGATGGTAGAGCAAGGGGCTTCCGATCTGCACTTAACCAGTGGGGCGCCTCCGTATTTACGATTGAATGGCGCAATGACCGCCCTAAATTACAAAGACTTATCCAATCAAGATGTTCAAGGGCTGTTGTTCGAAATTTTGACTGAAAAACAGCGCAAGGCATTCATTGAAAGATGGGAATTGGATTTTGCTTATACCGTCCCGAATGTCGGCAGGTTTCGTGCAAATATATTTATGAAAAGAAAAGGATTAGGCGGAGTTTTTCGCGTGATACCTGAAAAAATCAAAACGCCTGCAGAGTTAAATTTGCCACCAGCTTTGATGGATCTGATTGATTGCGATCGGGGACTTGTTTTGGTTACTGGACCTACAGGATCAGGAAAATCAACGACTTTGGCCGCACTTATTCATCATATCAATACAACTCGAGATGCTCACGTCATCACGATTGAAGATCCGATAGAATTTGTTCATCAAAATCATCAAAGTCTGATCAATCAAAGGGAAGTGGGGACTCACACCAAGTCCTTTGCGAATGCTTTAAAATCTGCGTTGCGAGAAGATCCCGATATTTTATTGGTGGGAGAGCTACGGGATTTAGAAACAATTTCACTTGCGCTAACAGCTGCCGAGACGGGGCACCTTGTTTTTGGAACCTTGCACACCAACAGTGCTGCAAAAACAATTGATCGAATTATTGATGTCTTTCCTGGAGATCAACAGCCGCAAATCACAATGATGTTGGCGGAAAGCTTAAGAGGCGTTATTGCACAACAGCTGTTCATGAGGGCAGATGGGCAAGGGCGAGTCGCCGCTTATGAAATTCTAAGATCCACCAAAGCAATTTCAAACCTCATTCGAGAGAAAAAAGTGCATCAAATACCAACTGCCATGCAGACGGGTTCAAAGTTCGGCATGGTACTATTTGAAAAATCTATTGATGAGTTAGTTAAAAAAGGACGCATATCAAAAAAAGATGCAGCCTCATTTCTGGGGAGAGACCTAGAAGGCCAAGAAGAATTCCCCTCATCGAACAAGAAGACGGGTTAAAAGCGAAGCTTCAAGAACAGAATCAGGAAAAGCACTTAAGAGAAGTGACCATGAATCCAAAGAGTATTTTTTCATGGAAGGTTTGCAGGGTTCAATCTGAGCTTAAAATTGAAATTGAACCAAGGTGACTGCAAAATTGCGGAAGCTAGGTTGATACAGAGCCTCGTTGGGGACGTAGTTATTTTGAAAAGTCTGATAGGTCACATAACCAGTGCCAGCAATAATTCCAAGCCCTAATCCCGTCCAAATATTGTTAATATGTTCTTGAGGTTCCCCGTAGAAGCTAAGGGTGGATAATCCAATTACCGCTCCACCAAGACCAGCAAAAATTATCGATGCGATTTGTTTCCTAACGGGAAAAGATTCTGCGTGGACGGGAGCCCACGAAAAAAAGAAACTAAGAACAAGAAAAACAGAAAGAAATCGAACCTTCCCTGAGCGCATAAAAACCTCGTTGAATCCTTCATGTTGCGGGCAAGCTCTTTGACAGAGACCTGCAAGGGTTGCTACTTTGACTTCATCATAAGGAGTTCTTTCATGCAACAATTATCCAGAGCGATTGATCATACCTTGCTGAAGCCAGAAGCAACCCTTTCTCAAATTGCAAAGCTGTGTGAAGAAGCAGACCACCATCAGTTTTATGCTGTTTGTGTGAATTCACGTTGGGTGCCCGAATGCGTGAGACGACTGAAAACAGATCATCCTGAAAAAAAAGTTTCTGTGGCAGCAGTCGTTGGTTTTCCATTGGGGGCCATGGCCAGCGAAATGAAAGCGGCAGAAACGGCATGGTGTGTTCAACAGGGCGCAGATGAGATTGATATGGTGATTTCCATTGGGGATTTGAAGGATCGAAACAATCAGATCGTTCTGCAGGATATTCAGGGCGTTGTTCAAGCAGCTCAAGGCAAAGTTGTGAAGGTAATTTTGGAAACGCATTTATTGTCAGAGCAGGAAAAAGTGCAAGCTTGTTTGCTGGCAAAGCAAGCGGGAGCTCACTTCGTTAAAACAAGCACAGGATTTTCGGGCGGAGGAGCAACTCTGGATGATATTCGATTGATGAAGAGTACAGTAGGGGATTCGATGCAGGTCAAAGCCAGTGGAGGGATTCGCGACACGGCAACGGCCATAAAAATGCTAGAGGCTGGGGCTACACGCTTAGGAACCAGTTCCGGCGTTTCATTGGTGCTTGGTCATCAAGCTCAAGGTAGTTACTGAATGTTTTTGCCAGCAGAAATTATTAAAAAGAAAAGAAATGGTCAGGAACTGGCGGGCGAAGAAATTCAGCAATTCATTCAAAAATTCGTCGCGGGGGAAATCCCAGATTACCAAATGACAGCCCTGTTGATGGCCATTTACTTTCAAGGAATGAATCCTTCAGAAACTTTGGCGTTGACTCAAACCATGCTTCACTCAGGAATCGTCATGGATTTTTCCCAAGTTGCTGGGTTTAAGGTGGACAAGCACAGCACCGGTGGAGTTGGCGATAAAACCAGTTTGATTCTTGGTCCAATAGTTGCGGCTGC
>CAZFSX010000239.1:0-4549 GCA_964522115.1 uncultured Pseudobdellovibrionaceae bacterium
TGACACCCGATCATAATAATCTAGATCAACTTTATTATTTTTATCTTTTGTATTCTTTAATGCCATGAACTTGTGCGGTAATTTATCTCTAGAAACACCACCAAATAAATCATGAGTTAACAATGCATAACGAAACTGCATCTTTTCAAGAACGGAATGATGTGGTGACACATCGATCCCATTCGGAAAAAGCATCAAATCAAAAACTGTACTTGAAAGATGTAAGATCGACTCTTGAAATGTAAGCTTTTCAAAACCAGGAAAGTACTTCCAATTCAGTGGACTCCTGATACTTGCCTGCATTTTTTGAAGGATCGACAACTTCACATGCGTTGCCAATGATTGATAGTTTGGCGAACTTTGCATTTGAATACGATCAATGGAATCTAAATTTTCTTTCAACTCATCCAACCAATCGATGTTTTTGAAAAGTTTGCGCAAAGTAAGTTCATCGATACTTGCCAATTGTTTTAAATAAGTTATACCAAATTCTTCGATGCTTCCTAAATTGTATTTTTTCTCAAAGTAGCGAAGAGTCCTGCGAGTTTCTCGAACAACTTCTTCAGGATTCATCAATTCAACAGGTTTTGACCAATCATGCTGATCGATATTCAGAAGTTTATCCTGCAAAAGCTTCTGTCCATAAAGCTCATCCTTCCCAATACTGAATACTCTCTGCTGCATGGGGTTTGCTTCAATATAGTTGATTTGTCTGCCTGATTTTGCTTTTCCTGAAAGAAGAATTTCTTGTACTCCGATGCTTGATACTACTTGCTTATAGGTCAGTGGATCCTTGTAATCTAAATTTAATTTTTCGACATTGACTTGTTTATTTCTTTCAGCGGGAAGCGCTTGTAATTCAGCTGGCGATGCCTCAGTCTTTCCTTCAGCTGAGGCCATCTTGAGGAACTTCTGAGATAAAACTTCAATCGATGCAGGAGGAGTAACCACAGGTGCAACCACTGCGGGTTCATTCAAAGGAGAAATCAAATTCTTCTTCATGCGCTCCAGTTGAGCGATTTTGTTCGCAAAATCGCTGGGAAGGCGGTTGTAGATATGAACCTTTTTCGGATCGAAGGGAAGATCACCGCGCACATAGGTGGGCTGGTAGTTTCCACGCTGAACAACTCCCGAAAGTTTTTCCTGCTGTACTTCATCCAGAAGAGCTAAACTTTGAAGAATCATTTGCTCATTATAAGGAAGCAGCAAAACAATATCGACCGTATCCTTTCCTTGATAGTTCCTCAAGACTCGACCGATATTTTGTAAGAAGGACCTGGCATCAATACTTTGAGATAGCTTCACAAAAGCACGCGCACGAGGCATATTGATGCCCTCGACAAGTTTACGAACAGCATTGATATTGTCAATTTCGCCCTGTCGGAATAATTCAAGGGCGTTGTCTTGGTTGGATGATTTATCTTCACTGACTTCAGAACTTGTTTTTCCAAATTTTAAAATTGGAAATTTCTTTTCCATAAAATGAGTCACAGTGTTCAACTCTTGAATCGTTCCTGCTGTCGTGTAAACACCCCCTTGAAAGTAAATGGGAGATAAATAATCAAGCAAACGATCATAATGATCTGGATTCACAATGAAGCGATTGGCATTTGGATGACGGGTGAAAATATCTTGGACCCCTAAATCTTCAGGAGTCACAATCACCACATCATGGGCGGGTGGCATTTCTCCGCGATCAATAGAAATCTGCAATTGATGAAACATTTGCTGCGCAGATTTTTTAGTAGGTCCATGATCCAAATAACTATCTACCGTATCTAAATAAGCGTAAAAAGCATTCCCCTTAAAAAGGTCAACAAGGTTACTGTCTGAAGTCGCTGTTAATCCAAGAGCTTTGACTTTGGAATCTTCAGGATGAATCACCAACTCAAAAAACTCCTTCATCATCTCCGCTGTTGCATGGTGTGCTTCATCATAAAATAGAGTGTGCAAATGCTTTTTCATGAAATCGACATTCAGATCCAAATCCCCTTTTTTGAAAAAGGCATTTCTTAAAGAAGCTGTTGTCGTCACCAAAACCGTGGGCTTCGTTGTTTTCAAAGCCTCTTCGGTGATTTTCACAATGGAAGAAGCTTTATTTTCCCCACCCCAGATTTTTAATTCAAAGGTAGCCCCTGCAAGCTTTGCACGGATATCACTTTCCAATTGTTTCGTCAGATGAAGACCATCATTCACAACAAGGAAAAAGTTTCGCTGCTCTCCACTGGAAGTCAGTCCGTGACTTTTAAATAGACGACGTTTCAATTCAGACAAAAAGACTTCCGTTTTTCCAAGACTGGTTGTTCCTACATAAAGAAAAAGACGGTCTCCATTTGCGTCGGCTTCGCGAGCAGCATCGATTCCATCCAATTGCCCCTCTTTCAATCGCAAAGGACGAATCAGGTTCGGATCTTTGGGTGTCGTGAAAGGATTGACCAAAGTTCCGATGAAAAGTTGCCGCACCAGCTGAGTCTGTCTTTCTTCTGTTTCATGTCCATTCATTGTTAAAACTTTGGTTGTACCCAGTCTTTGAATGGACGCTTTTTTTTGTTCTGGATTGATTTGGATGTAAAATGGACCACGCAAATCTTCGCGATGATTCAAACGAATTTCTAAAGCTGCTTTGTTTTGGAAAGTTGCTGAGCTTACAGACTCCACCGATTCAGCTCCAAAATCTTGCATATCTGGAACCAGAATTTTTTCAAAGAAAATACGGTGCTGTTCCGAAAGCTGCTTGATTTGACCTTCAAGGGCTTTGATGGCGCCTGAAGTTTTCGCCTGAGCTTCTGCAGAGCCTACACCAGATGTTCCAAACACCAAAGAGCATGAGGGTAAAGTTACAGGCTTATTGCTGGCGTAGGACTTCGATCCCGTCCCAAGTAAAATCAAAGAAGAACTAAAAATCCAAGACAATGATTTTACTCTTGGCACAGAAGAAAAACCCAACGACATAAGAACCTCCAAGGTCGCCTTCGACACTGTTTTATAGCGGCTTCAATGTAACAAAGGCTGGGGATTTAGCATAATGGGGATTTCTTCACAATTCTTTGTTGGTTTGCAGAAATAGGCTGATTTTTTCGCGTAACTTTTACATTTTTTAGGAGATTTCTATCTATTTCGTACACACAACCCCCACTGCTCAGAGGACAATCACTATTCCCAACATCCCGACCTTCGAAGTGGAGCGCTGAATTGATCTTGACCAAAATGGATTGGCATTCCATAATGGCCAAATGTATGTAAATAGGGACTTTTTTGATACACTTAAGGCTCATTCTCAATTGGAATGTGTTCTTCTACGGGGGCCTCGACAGGTTGGTAAAACAACTTTATTAGACCTCATGGATTTACGTTCCAAAGTATTTTTAGATGACTTATCCGCACGTCAGCGCGCTCAAGAAGATCCTGCCTTTTTTTGTGATTCCTTGGAACTACCTTGTTTGATTGATGAGGTTCAATATGCACCTCACCTTTTCCCAGAGATTAAAAAAAGAATCGATGCTGATCGTCGCCAAGCTTTGCGCTCGGGGAAGAGAAAATCTGAATCCACTCAATATTTTTTAACTGGTTCAAATCAAAGCTTACTAGACTTATCTGTCAAAGAATCTTTGGCCGGTCGAAGTCATAACTTTTTTTTGCACGGACTTTCTGTCAGAGAAATTTTGAATTACCAACCACAGACATCATTAAAAAAAATCGCCTACAAAGGCGGATTTCCTGAGTTGTATGTTCGAGAAAATCTATCAACTCAGGAATACCTTAATTCCTCTATTTCAAGTTTTGTAGAAAAAGATATCGCTCGTGAATCTGGAATTCAAAAAATACAAGAGTTCTTCACTGTTCTTCGTTTACTAGCAGCTCGCACAGGACAATTTATTAACTTTTCTGAATTAGCAACTGCGGCGGGTGTTGAAACAAAAACGGTTCAAAATTGGACATACTTACTTCAACGAAATTTTATTTTGGACCTAGTCGACCCCTACGAATCTAATTTGACGAAAAGAATTATCAAATCTAAAAAGTTGCACTTCTATGACGTTGGACTGTGTGCGCGCCTGCAAGGCCATACCAATGAAGAAACAATGTGGAATTCTCCGCAAATGGGTGGACTGTTTGAATCGATGGTTTTTTCTGAAATCATCAAAACAAAAACTAACTTTCTTCAAGAGTGGCAATTATTCACATGGAGAACCAAAGAAAAGAATGAAATCGATTTTATTCTTCAAACACCGAAACAATTTCTGTTCATTGAAGTAAAGTTAGGTATCCACAGTGCAAAAAGTTTTTCATTGGACAGTGAAGCACTGAAAGTATTTCAAAAAGTGAAATATCAAAAGATTATGGTCACTGCTGGCGGAGAAATCACTCGCTTAGATTCAGAAACCATTCAAGTGCCCATTCAAATGCTAGGAAGTTATCTTTTGAAGTGATGATGTTGCGCCAGAGGAAGCCACCATCTTAGAGAAAAAGATGGTGGCCAGGGAGGGAATTGAACCCCCGACACAAGGATTTTCAGTCCTCTGCTCTACCGACTGAGCTACCTGGCCAA
>CAZFSX010000240.1:0-4536 GCA_964522115.1 uncultured Pseudobdellovibrionaceae bacterium
ATCATCAGGAAAAAGTTCTTAAGAATATTGATTTGACTATTCAGCGAGGCGAAATGATCGCCTTTGTTGGAGCCAGTGGAAGTGGGAAATCAACATTGGTCAATTTACTTGAGCGTTTTTTTGATCCTACTTCAGGACAAATTTCCATTGATGATATTCCTCTGAATGATATCCACATTTTGGATCTAAGAAAAAATATTGCCTTGGTCACTCAAGATGTCTTTTTGTTTAGCGACTCTATTGAAAATAATATTTGGAGCGGTGATCTTACAAAGTCGAAAGACTTGATTCCATTAGCTGCAAAGACAGCCAATGCGGACTCTTTTATTGAACGCACTCCCCATGGATATAAAACTCTTGTCGGAGAACGCGGAGGTTTATTAAGCGGTGGAGAAAAACAACGTATTAGTATTGCCCGTGCAGTTTTGAAAGATGCATCGATTCTTATCCTGGATGAAGCCACAAGCGCCTTGGACTCTGGAAGTGAAATTGAAGTTCAAAAGGGCTTAGATCACTTGATGTCTGGACGAACATCCCTTGTGATTGCTCATCGCCTTTCTACGATCCGTCACGCTCATCGCATTGTTGTGATGAAAAATGGAGAAATTGTTGAAACAGGAAAGCACCAAGAATTACTAGCACTTGGCGGGGAATATGCCCAACTGTATAAAATGCAGTACCAACATCAAGATCAAGGTCTGGCACATACTTAATATTTAAAAAACGCGACTCGAATTCCTTCGATAAATACCGATGAGACACTTTGTGAATCTTAGGTTTCGGAGGAATTCATGCGTTCAAAGTTCATCACAAAATCAAAAGGTGTAAAATGGTATTTTTATCTTTTTGCATCCATGGTTTTTTCGATACTTGGCGTACAAACGATTTGGATCTATCAACATAGTCAAACCACATTGAATTTCCTGCAAGCTTCTTTAAAATCAGACAAACTTGACGGGAATACGCTACAACAAATTCAAGGCCGCCTGAGTGAGCTTCAGCAAACCAATTCCTTGATCTTTATTTTCAGCTCTCTTCTTATCTTTGCCGGATCTATTTTTGTTTCCCAATTTTTACAAAATAAGCTGCGCAAAATTTTTCAAAACATTTATGAAGCCACGGCCGGTCTGAAGCAAACCAATCAGTCGTTGAATGCTTCCTCGGAAAATTTGAATACAATATCAACACACACGGCTCAGTCTTTACAGAATACCGTGACAAATATGGAAGAACTTTCCAGCATGGTTCGTCTGAATGCAGATCATGCCAAAGAAGCCGCCTCATTATCCACAGCCACACGTGAATCGGCAGAAAATGGTGAAAAGGAAATGCAAACTCTTTCAGAAGCCATGGGTGCGATTTCGCAAAGCTCGAAAAAAATCCAAAGCATCATTAATGTGATTGATGACATTGCATTTCAGACAAATCTGTTGGCACTGAATGCTGCTGTGGAAGCTGCTCGAGCGGGAGAGCAAGGCAAAGGTTTTGCTGTCGTCGCAGATGCTGTCAGAACCCTAGCTCAAAAATCTTTAACATCGTCGAAAGACATCCACCAGTTGATTAAAGAAAGTGTGCACACTGTTGAAAAGGGAACTCGCATTGTGGCTCAAAACAATGAGATCCTTGGTCACATCGTCATGTCTGTTAAAAAAGTGGCTGATTTGAACGTTGAAATTGCGACGGCCAGCAGTGAACAATCGCAAGGTATTGTCAGTATCAATCGCATCATGAATGAAATTGACAATAATACACAACAAAGCGCCCATGCCAGCGTGCAAATCGTCGATTCTATGGAGTTATTGGCTCTGCAAACGGATCAACTGGCACAAGGTCTTGAAGATTTTCAGGATGTTCTGCAAGAAAACAAATTATCAAAACCGATGAAACCCGCTTTTGTGAAGCCTTCGGCACATGAATCGACACATTCAACAAAAACCACAAAAGTTGTTGTTCCTGCTGCAGCAACTGGAAAAAAAGCATCTGCGACCTTGATTCCATTTGATGACGAAGATATGAGTCAATCCGCCTAGTTTTTTTCTTCTATGTCCTTATTTTCTCTGAAAAAAACTGTGATCTGTAAACTATTTATTCACCAGACCTCAAGTCTGTCGACTTTTTTGACGATAAGAAGTTCGACAAATCAAGGAGACCCTTATGTCGATGATCAATTGGGATGAGTTTGAACATATACATGTGATTAAGCGTTTACGCCAAATTCTTAAATCCTGGTGGAATGTAGATATTATTTTCACTGATGAAAAAGGAAATGTTCGCGCTTTCGAAAGTGGTCGAACTGTTTTTCATAATCCTGCAATTGGATATTTAATGAACAAAGAGTCTACAATCCAAAGCGTAGGAGAGTTGGTCAATAAAACCTTGGATGATCTTCGCCAAAGCGAAAATAGATACAGCTTACGCAAATGGGATCTTGCTGGTTTTGATGTAGGGCTGTTTCCAATCATGATTGAAAATGAAGTTATGGGAATGGTTATCGCGGTCGGTTTCTTGAAGGATGAAGTTATTGGACCACGTCTTGCTGAAATTCGCGAAAGGCTTGCTGCTTTCGGAGCCAGCGCCGACATCATTGAAAAATCATTGCCTAAATTTAAATCTTTAGAAGAACATGAAAGACAACATTTCGCAGAAATTTGCGATCTGGTTGCTCAAGAAGTTGTCACTCTTCATCTTGAAATCACAACACGCGAAAACCGTATTCGCGAGCTGAACAAAGAGCTGGGAAGTCGATATAAATATGACAATATGATTGGTAAATCGAAACCTATGCAGTCTTTGTATGGACTTCTAGATAAAATCAAAGGTGCCGACAGCACGGTCTTGATTCAAGGAGAAAATGGAACAGGTAAGGAACTGATTGCGAAAGCAATACATTACAATTCCCATCGTAAAGATAAACCTTTTGTGATTCAGAACTGTTCGGCCTTTAATGATAATCTTTTAGAGTCTGAATTGTTTGGTCACGTGAAAGGTTCATTTACTGGAGCCTTGAAAGACAAAAAAGGTTTATTTGAAATTGCAGACAAAGGAACATTCTTCCTGGATGAAATCGGAGATACGTCTCCACAGATGCAAGTGAAACTTCTTCGCGTCTTGCAAGAGGGAACATTTACGCCTGTGGGTGCGTTAGATACTCGTAAAGTTGATCTTCGCATCCTGGCTGCCACCAATCGAAATCTGAAAGAGATGGTTGAGCAAGGTACATTTCGTGAAGATCTGTATTATCGATTGAATGTTATTAATCTTCGCGTTCCTCCTTTACGTGAACGCAAAGAAGATATTCCATTGTTGGCAGAGTTTTTCTTGCAAAAAGCAGTGGACGTTGCTGGAGGATCTCGTCGCAGTTTAACCAAACGTGCGTTGGAAAAATTGTACGACTATCCTTGGCCAGGGAATGTTCGTGAATTGCAAAACGAAATGGAAAGAGTTGTTGTTCTTGCTGGCGAAGAGCTAAAAATTACAGCTGAAATGTTGTCTCCAAAAATTCTAGAAACAACGGATAAAAATAAAGTTCAAGGAAGTCGACTTCAGGGCAAGCTGAAAGATGCACTTGAGGACCTTGAAAAGGAAATGATCCGCGAAGGCCTTCGTCGCACAGGTTGGAACAAATCCAAATTGGCGAAAGAGCTTGGTATCAGTCGAGCCGGTCTGATTATGAAAGTCGAAAAGTTTGGACTGGATAAACGAAAAATCCAGCGCACAGGCTAAAGATCCGAAACATTGTATTTTTTTCTGGTCACTGCATATTGATTCTTCGCCCCACAATCGTGGGGTTTTTTTCATTTTTCACAAGTTTTAACAACTTAACGTCGCATGTCATATGATGACCCCGCCGCATTCTACGGGCATACCTTTTGCTTCATATCTGGTTCACGGAGGGGTGGTCCAAATGTTTTCAAATATTCAACAGCGTCAGCTGTCTGTCGATTCACGTATTGAGGATATTCAAATTCGAAGCATTGTCTTTCAAGGTCAAAGCTTCCATACCGAACGTTGTGCAATGATCCTGCATACCATGCTAGATAATTGGGCCTTTGTTCGCTATTCCACATTGAAGCATTCACTTCAAACGGATAGTGATTTTTTTCAAATGGGAAATACCACATTATTTGTAGAGGATCTTTCCCATCTGTCTATCTTAGAACAATTGATCTTAAGTCGCTTCTTGCAAAAAGCTTCACTGGAGTCTGAAATTCCTGTGATTGTTTTTGGAACGACTCGACCTTTGTCAGAGCTTCATAAAGAGCGAAAAATTTCTGCTGCTTTATTTGAAGAAATACATCGTATTGAAATTGATACACGTCGACTTCCTGCTACGATGTCAAAAATCGAGGATTGCTTAGAAATGCTTTTGTTTTCTCCGCAACCTTTTTTCGACAACTTGCCAATCGCAAAGATGTCGTGAGATGATGAGTCAAGGTTGAATCAACATTGACTCATCACCACGAGGTATTCTTTGCAACAGGATCAAGAATTTGCTGACGATTTTTTGAAAAATCATTTTCAATCGGGTGATTTTCG
>CAZFSX010000241.1:0-4486 GCA_964522115.1 uncultured Pseudobdellovibrionaceae bacterium
ATTGCAGCCTTAGCAGTGCTGGTCTTTTGGCCCAATATTTTAGTGGGTATAATTTTTGGTACAGGTTTAGGATTGGTTGGATGGTCGATCCCAGTTTTATTTATCAAAAACTCCTATGAAAACCGATGCAATACGATTGTGGACCAAATGGTGGATGGTCTAACAATTATGGCGAATGGAGTAAAAAGTGGATTGGGTGTCACCCAAGCAATGGAGCGTGTTGTAGAAAATATGCCTGCCCCAATTTCACGAGAGTTTCAAACCGTTTTATCTCAAGTACAATTGGGTCGATCATTAGAAGAGGCCTTGATCGATTTAGCGGTGCGAGTTCCTCGTCCAGATATGCAAATGTTTGTGACGGGTATTAATATTCTGAAAGAGACCGGTGGAAATCTGGCGGAAACATTTGAGACCATTGTTTTCACCATTCGAGAACGTCAGAAGTTAGAAAAGAAAATTCAAGCAATGACAGCCCAGGGCGTGGCCCAGGGTTTTATCATTACCCTGATTCCTTTTGTCATTTTAATTGTTTTTTATTATGCAGATCCTCAATTCGTTATGCCACTTTTTACCACGACCTTAGGCCTGTTTTTTCTTTTTATCATGTTTGCCTTGATACTTACTGGTGGATTTATGATCCGTAAAATTGTTAAAATCGAAGTGTAATAAATGAAATAAATCAATGACGGAGTTCATTGCACACAAGAGGGTTCAAGGATGAAACAACTTACTTTACTATTAGGTGTTCTCTTTTTTTCGACAATATCTTTTGCTGTAGTGGATATGAAAAATGCCAACTACTCAAGCACATGGGTGGATCTGCAAATACCAGGATCGGGTTTTGATTTAAAAATTGTCCGTACCTACAACAGTCGAAGTCTTTACAGCAGTATCTTTGGATTCGGTATGTGTTCTGACTTTGAAACCAAACTAGATCTGTTGCCAGAGGGGGGAATCCAAGTCACAGAATGTGGCGGTGGACAAGAGGTGCTTTACCACACGAAGCAAACTGGAAAAAAAGAAATTGAAAAAACGGTTTCATCCATCCTAACGGCAATGAAAACTTCCAAGAAGTTTGATGATAAAAAGTTAAAACAACTTGAAAAAGAAATGTTGGCGGATCAGACCGTTCGAACTCAATATGCCAGCGAATTTAAAATTGCTGCTTCTGTGAAAGAAGGAAGTACTCTGTATTCTGGAGATCGAGAACTAGACAACATTCTTGTGACAAAAGAAGGATACACAAGAAATCTTGCCGATGGGTCTTCTCAAAAATTTACAAAAGATGGAAAGATGTTGAATTGGTATGATAAAAACTCCAATTACATCAAATTCGAGTGGGATAAGGATAAGTTGAAGGAAGTGGTCGATAACAATGGTCGTCGATTAACTTTCAAATGGTATGATGCTGCAAAAAAGGTCAAGTCCGTTCAAGGTCCCGATGGCATCGAAGTTGAATACAAATACGGATCCAACAATGATGATCTGGTATGGGTAAAAAATCAGTGGAAGAATACTTACACCTATGAATACGATGAACTTCACAACATGACCAAGGCGGGATACCCCGATGGAACATTTGTGGCGTTAACCTATGACACAAAAAGAGACTGGGTGACAAGCTTTGTAGATCGCGAAAAGTGCAAAGAGACTTATAAATATGAATTTGATGAAAAAGCTCCGGATGATCACTATTGGTCAACAGTAGAAAAAGTGTGTGGAAAAGAAGTGACCAACAATAGTCGTCATGAGTTTTGGTATAAGACAAACTCTTCTGGTTTAAAGGTCATGCAAAAAGTTTCCAGTGTGGTCAATGGAGACTCAACTGAAATTGAGTACCATGAACAATTTGGTCGCCCGACAAAAATTCGTCGCAACGGCGAAACTTATGAATACACTTATTACCCCAATGGTCAGGCGAAGACAAAAAAAGGAACCTATACTTTTCTGACTTATACTTACGATCCTAAAAGCAAGAAAGTCAGCAAGCTGGATAGTATTTCTTATGATGGTAAAGGTAAGAAGACGGGGACTCGAACCTATTCCTTCAAGTACGATGGAAAAGGAAATTTAATCTACGCTGACAATTCTTCAGGACAAAAAGTGAATATGTCTTACGACAATAAAGGGCGCATCACTTCGATTTTAGATCAGGCCAAGAAGACGGTAAAAATCGAATATGAAGAAAGATATGGTAAGCCTGCAAAAGTGACTCGTCCAGGCCTTGGAACCATCAAGGTTAGCTATAAAACCGGTGGAGATATTGATAAAGTGGAAAGTCCTGAAGGGCCCGACATCGCATTGCAAGTTGCAAGTACATTCAATAACTATTTAGACATCATCGCTCCGGCAAGTGCGGAAATTTACAGTAACTAAGAAAGGTGATGAAAGATGAATAAAGTATATATGATCGTTTTTATCTTAGGAGTTGTATTGGGTGCGATGGCACATGCTGCAGGCCTTGATGCATTGGATCCGAATTTATCAAATCACAGTAGCAACCCTGGCTCTTCAGCTGCATCTGTCATGTCTTTGGGGGTAGATTGTCCAAGTGGTGCTTGTTTTTTGACAGCAAATGGAGCGTCTATCAATCGCCGAACCAATCCAGAATCTAACGCTGTATCTGAAGGAATGGAAAAGAAGACGACGAAATAGTTGTCTTAGTAATGAATTTTCCCCACAGCAGGTTTATCGCCTGCACTTTCCGGTGAACCTGCATTCAGCGCTTTCATAGAAACACCCGTTTGAGAAGAGTCAGGGGCTGAAGAACTCTGACTTTTTGTTTGGAGTATCGGTTGAGTGGTTGAACCAATTTTATCGGAACCAACTAGACGATAAACTTCCAAAGCAACTTGTTGAATTTCAGCTTCAGCTGAAGAATCATTCTTCAAGACTCGCACAAGAATTTCACTTCCTAGAAGTTGTTCGGGCAAGGCTTCATCTGACAAAGACCCTTGAATCAATTCCACATGATCTTTCAAATGCCATTGCAAATGAATGGGCTGTTCTGGGTTGGATAAAATATCAAGTTCCTCGACTCGTAAGCGAAAAGTGGATGAATCCAGTTGTTCGGCACTGACGACCGGAGAAAAAAAGCTTGTCATTTTTGATGGCATACGAAGCTTGTTCTTTTTTGCAGTTAAATTTTCTTGGACGGATGCCAATTTTCGATCTGTCAAAGATGAAAAAAACAAAGATTCTTTGTGACTAAAGCTGAGTCCCAGATAGACAAGGGCTGTACCGAAGAAAAAGAAAAGGCCAAGTTTTATGGTTGTGGACATAGCCAACCTCCGGATTCCTTTTCAAGATGATATGTGGCTGTGCGATTTACCAACTGATCTTTTGTTAAATTCGTCGTGAAGGCTTTCACTCGAACAAGATAATAGCCTGCAGGTAAGCCTGAAAAATTGACGGTTTCCACGCCGTTTACACCCTGTTCTGGGAATGAGAGTTTACTGGAAAGAACTAGCCCAGAATCTTCATTCAGGTCGTGAACTTCTTTGTACACAAATAAATCCAAATCTAAGTTTTGCGAACTGGTCTGCGCATACTTTAAGCTGACACTGCTGTTGGATTGCCCATCATAATAAAACTGGAAGAAATCATTGCTTTTAAAAAGATGACTGCGCGTTTCAGAAGTTGTTGTTGTCAATTGAAAGAAAACATCTTGAATGGGAGCCATCGAGATGGCGCAGGAACCCGAAGCTCCGCTAGCTAAAGCAGCCGCATAGTAGGATTTATTTGCAGCCTGTCCTTCGTTGGTGAGCAGGCTAGAAAAATTGTTTTGAACAGTTGAATTATAATTGGCAGCTATCAAAGAGGACAAAAATTGCATAAAAGTTCCAATGTTGCGGTAGTGCACATTGCTGGAATGAAAGCCACTGTTGGAGTCAGAAAAAACTTTCCAAATATATGAAAAAGAAACTCCTGCGCCAAAGCCATCAGAACTTGAATTGGAATCAATGACATCCCACAAGGATCGAGTCACAGAAAGCTCGCGGTAAATGCCTTCACCGGCATACACAGGAGTGTCAGCATATTGTCCGTCTAAGTTGTTCATTTGCAAAGCCAAGAATCCGCTTGCGTTGATCCCCGTCGTTCCCGAGTCGTTTCCGTAAGTATCATAGCAATTGGCAGTGTTTTTGACTGCAGCTTGAAGAAAGTAAGCCCAGCCTTCACTCCATGCTAATCGAGGATCGATCACAAAGTTCCCGTTATGCAAACCGCCTGGGGAATCAGAATGTCCATAGATGTCTTCTAGAAAATGACCGTACTCATGCACAATCACGCATTGGTCAAAGTGATCCGTATCTTGAGTGGAGGTATCTCCATGACGGCCTCCTAAGATATACAAACCGCGAAGAATCGAAATGGAAGTATTATCACTGGGAGAAAAAAAGCTTAAGCCACTGGCATTTGTACCAAATTGTCTTTCGCCTGGATTGAACCCCGCCGTCCAATAGATAGAAACTTTATCTGCAACAGT
>CAZFSX010000242.1:0-4479 GCA_964522115.1 uncultured Pseudobdellovibrionaceae bacterium
TCATCATCAGTGAAGGATTCGTCGAACTCCATCGCACGTCCTGCCTTTTCAGCCAATTTTGAATCTGAAAAAAGGAATCATATATATTTGCAGAAACAGCCATCAATTGTTGATAATAAAGATTCAAATCAGCTGACTGAGAAATTTTTCGTCGCACATTTTCGTCACAGGTACTGGCCGTCTGACGAGAGTTCTGACACATTCCACTGAGCCAAGAAAGAATCTGCTGTTGTTGTGCCGAATCCAGTGTTGAAAAATTTTGTAAGACTTGCTGGCGATTGGGCAAATGACTTAAAAAGTAATAACCCCGAATGTCCATGTATTTTTGGCCTGCCAAATAACTTAAGTAAGGAGCATTCAAAGTCCAACGTGCTGCCAATTGATAGGTCTTATCAAATTCTGTGCCCCATTTTATATATTCAGAAAGGTCCATGGAAGGATTGGCAGACATGGGTTGGCCATCGACCAAGACAGACTTAAATTCAGCAGGTGCCTGTTCTAAGGCCTTTTGAAATCGGCGAATCAGAATCAAGGCATTGTAAGTCAGTGATTGTTCCACGGGAAAAGTTTTTGGCTGACCAATCACTGTAAAAGAAAGACGATCTTTCGCAGGACGATTTTGATTGATCACTTGAAGCCACTGCAAATTTCTTTGGCCAGCGGTCAGAACTTTGGAAAGATCAACACCTGATATTTCAGCATTTTGTGGCATCGAAAATGGCGAAGATAAAAATGAATTCATCGCCTGTTGTTTTAAGAGATTTTGATAGACCTGACTGCTGACTTCAATGGGCAAATGCTGGGGTTTTTGTTGTTTCTGAGACAAATAGGAATCTTGAATCATCCCCCTTGCCGCCATAGAACCGATGGACACTACACAAATCATGGCGCAAATAAATAACTGAGAACTTTTCAACAACTTCACAACATCCCCCTCAGAATCATCGTCCTCTTTTTATTGAAAAGGGATCAGCGAACTTTGTCCATGATTTTCTGTCAGCAAACAAAGACATTTGTTACACAAGTTCTTCAGTTCTTAAAGAATTCTTGATTCTTCCATGGAGTTTTTTGAATTTATTTTCAATTTCAATGATTTTATCCACGAAACAAGTTACATCGATTAGATTCACGGGGGATGATTTCCTACAAAACTCGACTTTATATTTTTTCATTATTTCTTTTCCTTCTTCCGAAGGATGCTATGTCAGAAAAACGGCAAAGGTGTGAAATTCTGTTTCAAAGAACAGGTTCTGTTTACATCGCTTCAGCCTTAGAAATGATCACAGATCCAATGATGATTTCTGAAGATCAAATTTTTTCTGCTGAAAATTTAAATCAAGCTTATGGTCAAGCCGCAGACCTTGGAGCCTTCCATCATTTTCGCCATCAACTGGGACTTGAAAACTCCACAAGTTTGCGCTTACTTTACTTTGATTTGCTTTTACATGAACAATTCCCTCATCTGGGAAATCAACTTTCAACCAACTTACGAGATATTCAATTTGAAAAAAATATTTCCCTGGAAGAGTTCATTCAAGCCTTCCGCCAGAGTCAGTCCAACCGAGGCTTTGTCCTGCAAATTCCCAGCAAATCCCTTCAAAAAAAACGGCGGGTGGATTTATCCTTCAATAGCTACTACATCATTCCACGACGGGAGATTCAAACGATCTTAGTGCAACCTATCGAAGAAACTGCAAAAAAAGAATCCGCGATGGAACACATTCCGCCCCTCTTTTAAAGAAAAAAGCCATCCCCGAAAGAAGGATGGCTTGAAGATTCAAAATCTTTAACAGGTTCCAATGAATTATTTGTCCACTTCATTTTCTTCGATCATGACTTGCACTTGAGGCAATACCGCTGTCACCATTCGACAATTCAGTTTATTCTTTTTATCCGCTGTCGCAGGAAAAAATTTTGTCGATGGATTCTCTATCAAACTGACACTCAAATGAAGTTGGGAATGATCGACCAAATATAGCTTGTCCGCAGTGAGCGTGATCTTGGCGTTGGTCATCAATAAATTTTCAAAGGGCAAAGATTTTTCTTTTTTAACTTTGATCAAAATCGAACCAACTTGCGGTTGATTCATATCCACATACACAGAAATTTCACGTTCTGCCCATTGAGGGCTATCTTCATGGCAGGAAAAAACTTCCACTTGATAAGATGTACTAGGACTTGTTGTTTTGTTTTCCGCAAAAGAAAATGCGCTGGCAAAGATCACCAAAACACTGAATACAGAACTTCGTCGTAGAAACATAGGATCTCCTTTTCGTCACAAACCTGCTGCAGAATGCAGAAGTTGCGACTAAAAAAGACGATCTTAAGGGCTAGGTCAATGAATTTTGCATGAATGACAAAATCTTAATTTCCCCAAAAAACTATTCCCTCAAAAAACGATGCTGAATCATAAAATTGCGAATAGTTTCCGCGTCCTGCTTGAGTTTTTCAGGATCAGAACTGAGTAACTGCACTAATCCTGGGGTATTGTCTAAATCGGTTGTTGGAACGATCAGGTCGCCATCCTTAAAGTGTGGATTTAATGACATCTTGAAAACCGAGAGCAAACCAGAGATTTCATCAAAGGCCTTTGGATGAAAAGATCCATGTTTTTCAGAGCGAAACTGCACAATCATCCCGTGTTGCTGAAGTTGATAATCCCTGGAAAGTTTCAGGAATTCCTGCGGTCGAAAAGCCGCCATCACCATCAACTTCACCTGATTGCGTCCTGTGGCCTTTTCTGAAAGAGCTTGGGATCCTCCACCATAGGGGCGGCCACCGACCTCCACAAGAATCGGAGTTTCGTTATTGTGCAGCTTCACCTCAAAATGAGCGGGGCCATTCTTAATCCCCAAAGCCTTGGCGGATTTGAGACTGTATTCAATCAACTTTTGAACGCGAGGATCCTGAGGAGAAACCAATGTATCCACATCATAAAAAGGTAGAGTTCGAGGCTGCCCCTGAAGCGGTGTTTTAATATACTCCCAGATATCTGAAATCACCGGATGCCCATCCAGAAAAACAAACTGCAAAGAAAACTCAGGACCCGGAATAAATTCTTGAACCAGCAGCTTATCCATAGAAAAGCCAAGGGCATTCATATTCTTCAAATTTTCTTCAAAAATCTGTCGAAGATCCTGTTCATTGCGGGCCAGATACACGTTCGTGCCACCAATGCCGTTATCAGGTTTAATAACCAGGGGCCAACGCTGCTGGAAAGGCTTCCTGTTTTGATTCCAGGACAAGGCTTGTTCTGGCCTATCTGTGTAAAGAAAGGGAATGGATTGTAAACCCTGAGCTGAAATACGCTGCTGCATTCTGTACTTACTTCTTAAATCGGCGGCATCCTGGGGCTGCAAACGGTGTTGGAGCTTAAATTTTTGGGCTAACTGCGCGGCCACGGGGACACCTGTTTCCGATCCAGCAAAGATCGCCATGGGCTTCATTTTTTGCATGGCCTGCATGGCCTTGGCATCCGAAAGCACAATTTCCTGCTGAAAGCTTTCTGCATGAAAAGAAGACCTATAAAATGGAGTCACTTCCTGGGTTCGAATATGGATAATTTTTAGGTTAGGATCTTGCAACTCATCTCGAAGTGTTGGAGCAATCTGAGTCCCCGAACCATAGGCATCCACGATATAGACGAAGCCAGATCCTGATTCAGAGGTGAGGGAACTTCCTGGAACCGACTTCCTGGAAAAGACCTCAGAACATTCCAAAGACGAAGACCTGGTCAAAACAGCATGGGAATAGGACCAAATGGTACATGAAAAAATAAGAAAGAAAAAAATGTCCAATCTTTGAGATTTAAATTTTTTTTTCAATGCAAGGACCTCAAATATTTCAATGTTAAGGATTTCAACGACACATATAAAGTCCAAACATCATTGAATGCCACATATTTTTTAAAGTTTTGAAAAAATTTACCCTACCACTCACTTCGATCAAGGGTGGAATATCTTATTTTCGATGATCATTTTAAACGCCCTGTTTTTTTAAAACAGGGCTTGGGCTGAGACTTCACAATTGACTTATGGCTGATCAGAATCTCTAGAATCTTCAACCTGAGCATCAGCATTAGATTCTTCAGGTAATGATTTTTGTACTTCTGGTTTTTTTTGAGTAGGATCTACTGAATTGTATTTTTTATCAGATAGATTCTTTAAGTAAAACTTATTCATCTGCTTCCCTGTTGTTTGGCTTATCAACAGTTTGGCTCCTTTAGGACACTCCGATTCACGAATTAATTTCGTTGGAGGAATGTATTGCACCAACATCGAACCCGCAGATCGAGCCTCAAGCACTTGAAGACCACCATGCATTTCAATATTGCACAACTTCTGAGAATTACTTGCGAATGGAAGCATCATTTCGTTCGGTATTTTTAAAAGATCACCGACCTTCAAATCGCGGTCTAAAGGAAAATGCTGTTGCAACTCAGTCAACTGCAATGGAGTCACACCTTTTAAAATCACTTGT
>CAZFSX010000243.1:0-4399 GCA_964522115.1 uncultured Pseudobdellovibrionaceae bacterium
GTACAAGGTATCTATCAACTTTTAACCGTGTCCAAAAAATTGGGGTTCACTCCAGAGCAAAGATTTGATCGCAGCGGATTTGAACACCACGAGCTTCACTTCGCATACTTTCTTTTCTAGATTTTTTTTCTGATGGATCCACCCGATTTCCCTTTGAATACAAAGTACCAGCCTTCAACTCTTGTCTTGCCTTTAAATAGAATTTAATCTTGTCATAAGTACGCATATAGTGCACCCAAGGTGTTTTACCAAGAACCAGATAAATTCCTAAGAAGCTAGCGGCTGATCTCATGATCCAATATGGAAAAAGACCATCCTGATGAAGCCATTCATGATTAGTTGTTGTAACAGCAAGAGAAATCGATAGAGCTGTTGTAATAATACCCCCAACAATATTCATCAAACGAGCAATGTTCTCATTCGAGTGATTGTAAATGACACCTTCTTCACGGATATATTCGAGCATCGATATTGCGTCTAGTTTTTGAAGTTCACTCTTCTCAATTCCGGTCTGAGCATTCATATAGTCAACAATTTGATTCTTGATTTTTTGAGACTCTTCTTGATTCTGAGAATTCAATGCCTGTGTATATTTGGCCATTAAACCTAAAGGAATCTCTGATTGCTGAATGGATTTTTCAAAATCTTTAATACCAAAACTATCAAATGCTTCACCCTTCAGTTGACGGTAGACCCTCTGACTTTCCTTCTCCATGAAGCCAGCAATCTTAGACATTGCTGATTCCATAAGTACATTCACTTCTTCAGGTGAATTTGAACGGCTAGCCTTAAGCAATTTTTCCTTTAAACCTGAAAGCTCATTGATATTTACAACCAACCTATAGTCGCTGAACATCAACCCGCATATGATAAAAGGCCATGGCCATGCATACCACCACTGACTTGCCATGATCGTAAGACTCAAACCTAAAAACGCATCCATTGCTGTTTGCTTGGCAACCAAAATGCGAAACATATATTGAACATAAAAATAAGATTGAATATTTGGAAACCGACGGAAAAATTTCTTATTTGTGTATCCCCCCACATCTCCACGCAGAGGATTGAATGCAGCTAATGCCCAATCCTTTGCTGATTGAAAGATCGGTTGCTGCCGATAAGCATTGGGGTAGGCCTGATCGGCGAGTGGTGCATACGTACTATCTGGCTTAGGCACCTTCTTTCGACCAAGCATCATCTGAAGTGCTGCCGAATAAATAAGATAAACATAGGTCTGATCAAGATTGTCGATCCAATGCTTATTGTTCGTAAACAGAGTGGAATCATGTGAAAACAACTGTGGCTGAGCCATTAAATTTTCAACATGACTTAAATTCGCTCGATCTCCCCAAACAGCATAAAGCCCAGTTGCTAAAATCCAATCTGGTTTCCACTGCTGGATCACAATTTTGGCGTCTTCATCATTTGCATATCTCGTTTTTAAAGCAACGATATCATCCATTGCAAAATTCACTAGGAAGTTATTAACTTTTCGCCCCGTCTGTTTAAGCTTCAAATTCAAAAGGGCAAAACTTCTGCCCAGAGTTGTTTGTTGGCTAACTTCATTTTGAATACGTAAAGACAGGTCTCTTGCTGTTTCCTCTGCCATTTTATGAAGTTCTTCGATTTCTTTTATACTCTGCTTATTATTTGCATCATCAGACAAATCACGTGTGAACTCGGTCATCGTTAGACGATTCAGCTGCTCACGAATTCCATCTACAACTAACATAAGTTCATTTTTGATCTCTGGATTCTCCACAAGTTTTTTCAAAGTTTGTGAATCAACTTCCCCCATGGACATGGCCTGCAAAAGAATTGCAGGTTCAATACCATACTTTTCAGCAACAGGAATCACACCGTAAAACACAGCACGAGACTCATTGTGTTTCATTTGCTGACCAATGATCGATTGCATTTTTAAATTTAACTCTGTTTTTTGTTTCGCACGATCTGCCATTGATTTTAAAGTTTTCTGAGCTTTTCCTTCTGAAACATTTCCATTCAAAACATCGAGAGTAGCTTCTGTTAAAAGCTTTGGAGTATTTGCAACTAAATCCACGGCACCGGGTTTATTTAAACCAAGTCGCTGATCGGCTTCCAATCCAAATTTGCGACCCAAAAGTGAATCTTTAGATACACGCATGGATGGATTTAAACCCGATTCTTTCGCTGAATAGTAAGATTTTTGAGATAATATATCCACGATCGTAAGTTTCCAGAATGGATAGATCAAAGTTGCAAAAAGACGCCATCCTCCAGTGATAATTCTGGTGTCTGTCGTCAAACGCGACCCATATTTATTCGCTAAATCTTTAATATAAATAGCTTTGCGAGTGGTGCTGTCTTTCACTTTTTCAGCTTGGGCCATAATGTAGCGTCCAAACTGTGCACTTGATCCTGTGATCGCAGGAATAATCGCCAAACCTGTGGCGACAGAGACAAATAAAGGAAAGATATACCACTCTGTTCTTAAAACAGGTGGAAGAGCTTGATAAGCTTTATCCAAGTAATAAAGATGATAACTTTGCAAATCTGCCATCATATATGTTCCAGCGAAAGCAAAAATTCCACCAATCGTATAAAATACCGCCCACTGAAACTGACTATCCGCTTTTGCTTCTCGTGCGACACGAAGTTCTTCAGCAGCAGAAAGTGCTTTCTTCCCTTCTGGAGCTAATAAATCAACCCATCGATGAGAAAAAGTCTTTTGAAGGGAAGCCGACTCACCCTCTTCAGCAATTGCTCTTTCTTGAATGGCCTTAAAATCTTGAATCCACTCTGCATCATTGAACTCATGTCTTTGAGCTCCTCGATAGCGCTCTGGATGTGAGTTTTTTGAAATCTGAAGGGCTCGTTGAAAGAACTGTTCTTGAGTATTTGTCTTTGTCGCTAAAAGAGCTGTACGAACATCTGACGACATTTGTTTTGTAAATAAATCATGTTCTGCCATACCTGTTTCTGCAACAAGGTCCAAGATTCGATCAAATCGAGTTTCACTTTCAGCCTTGATTGGATCTAAACCCAAAGCTTCATGTTCTGAAATTTTTAAGCGTTTTGTAAGGACTTCAAAATCGGCACTGGCTGCTTTTGCGCGTTTATAAATTTCACCCAAACCTGCAGCTACAAAACGAAGAACTTCATCTCGACTTTTAACGACAATGACTTTTTGATCATACAGAAAATAAATATCACCCGCTTTGTATTGACGTTGTCCAGTGCCATAATTTGGAAATTCCGTTTTTTCAGTCACCATGGATTCTGAAAATGGGCGTGTTCCTGGTGTCATAAATTCTAAGTTGGCAAGAATTGGATCAATATTCATGGGTTGAGAAGGTTCCCAGAAACCTTTAAAGACAGGGATCACCTGACTTTCCATAAAGTTTTCTGTCATCTTCACTCGGTCAATGGCATGCATGCGACCAGATTTTGTCAAAAGAACATAGATATCTTTGTCTTGAATAATTTCTACAACGGGATCGTTCTTAAAAGTTGAGGAAGTGGCTCGCGCCACGAGCTGACCGTGATTTCCCTGAGAGTCTTCTCCGCGAAAGCCTTCAAAAATTAGCTCTGAAGTTAAAGAATCAAATCGTATTTTGATTGTTGTAACCTTATTGCGAGGTCTTTTTGCAGCATAATCGTCACCACTCAATTGTAATTTCAAATGACCATCACGATCAAAATAAACGTAGCGCCATCCTCTTAAACCCCAAACATCTTCAATATCTGCAGCTGTCACCTGTCTGTGCTCAATCTTATCCGAAAAATCTAAAATATCATGCATAAGCCGAGCATCGCCCTGATCAAGGGCACTCTCCATACTTGGACCTAAATTATCGCCTTGTTGTGCTGTCGAATAAGGATGCTTTGGATCTATCGGACCAGCCAGGACCTGTGGAGGAATTACCATTTGCAAAGAAAGAATGGCCAAAAGGAGGTTTCGAATCATTTGTTCAGCTCCGGTTAAGTTTAAAAACATGCGGCAACCTAACAAATGCATGATTATTTTTCATCTGGTATTTGAAGTTTTTGCAAATTTTTTAGCTGAAGTGAATTCTAGTCTCATTGTGAAATTTTCTTCACAAATTTTGGTTTCAAAAGGGAACCATTTCCCCTCTGAAATTATGAAGAAATCTTCTAGAAGCTATAAAGAAAAGTAACTCCGGTAGAATCAGGCGAAAGCTGAGGTAAAAGCATCCATGAGGTTTTGCTTTCAGAAGAAGAACCAGGATCTGTGGGATCCTTTCCCAGTTGCATTGTCGCTTTTGCAACCACATATCCAAGCGCAATTCCAAGAGGATAATCAGCTGCCCAATGAACTCCATTATTCACCATCTGGAACCCCAAGGCCGAGATCCACACCACAGCTAAAGGCACAATGTAGTTCGAATACTAGGGG
>CAZFSX010000244.1:0-289 GCA_964522115.1 uncultured Pseudobdellovibrionaceae bacterium
ACAAAGTGAATTTCAAAATTGGCAAGAACAGGCAAAATTGGCCTTTGTTCGTGAATATTTTTTAGAAGCAAAACCAGATAGTCCCATCCTGATTTTGGATCGTAGTAAACTGACAAAATTGGACGCAGCGGATATTCAAATGAAATTGTCTTCCATGCCAGATTTTCTTTCTTCCCAGCAATTTTTGGACTTGCTGGCGCAACAGCCTACGATTTCCACGGGGGCAAGTAAATCAGCATACCAACAACTGAAAAAAAATCGATTTTCGAAATATCATTTCCTGGATATC
>CAZFSX010000244.1:299-2270 GCA_964522115.1 uncultured Pseudobdellovibrionaceae bacterium
ATATCATTCGTCATCTGCCTGAATTTCAAAAGATGGGTGATGCCGACGAGTTTAACCCCATCAGTGGGGTTATTTTGCATGTCTTGCCGACCCAAGATCCGAAGTTTCTGAACGTCGTCTACGACTATGACACGACAAATGACAGCCGTGAATACTTATGGAGCTTGCAAAGAAAAGTCAATGTCCCCTATTCAACATCTTTGCCGGTACTGAAATCCATAGCTCATATCCCAATTCAAATATCTGACCCAAAAGAATTGGATAGCATTTTTCCATTTTACAATCCTGACACCAACAAAATTTCAATCGCCGTTTTCTTCAAATCAGATTCTCATCTCAAGGTTCGCTGGATTTCCTCCATCCCTTCTCAAGACATTGAAGTGGCGATGCAGTTACCCCATCTTAGGTCGGAGGATGAGACATATCTTTTAACCAACGTAACAACGTTATTAGAAAAGTACCCATCTTCATCCTACAATCTATTCTACTTAGAAAAGGCGAAAGCATTTTCATTCATCTACAATTTACCTTGGATAGAGGGTAGCAATAGCCAATTTCAGAAAGTGCAAATTTTAACGAACGCTTACATGGTCACAAAAGATTCCGAACGAGAAATTATCAACAATGATAATTTCCAGATATCGCCTTGGTTATCCGACCCAATTTTGAATTACTCTCTTTCAGAAGATGGTCACTTTTTGAAACAGGAAATCACTGGTCGCATCAAGAAAGAACTCCTTGAATCACCCAATATAAATATTCCGCCAGCTAACATGGAAGGATTGACGCTGCATACTCGCTATTTTCTTCTGGATCTGCAGAATGAATTTCAACTTCGATCGATAAAAAAGGCCAAGGAATGATCCAATTCCTTTTTCCCATCCTTCTTATGATCTTACCGATCGCATCCGAAGCCACCACGCTTCGTGAAAAATTTACGTCGAGTGCTGCAAAAATTTATTCTAAGATTTTGGGAAAGAAACCCAGTGAAGTGCGATGCCAAGATGTTTTTTCCAATCAACTGCCGATTTCTGACTCTATAAATCATGTGGAACTTTCGTCATCAGAGGACCTCAATACAAGACCGAATTCACCAAGAATTTCTGATGAGCTGAAACAGGCTACTATAACCTACTTGAACTTATATAATGTCCAAAAAGATCAAGATTTAACACCTCAGGTAATCAATCAAGCTTTTCATCAAATGGTTCAACAAGCCATACAAGACGGATTCACTCAAAAAGAATTCATGATCTACAAAAAGAAATTTATCGACGAAAATTATGCGGATCTTTTTTTTCAAGATCAAACTCAACAGACATTTGCTTTTCTAGATGAATTCATCACCAGTGATGTTGAGCATCACGATGCGATTCCATCTGGAATTCATATTCCATTTTCAATCAATAAAATGAACTCTTCATCTCTTCACAAAAAAACTATCACCATTTCATCAGAGATGCCCAACACAGTCTTTTACACACGTATTAAAAAAACTTTCCCCTCCCTTAACGATCTTCTGATTTCTTTATATGGAATCGATGCTGTTGAATTGATTCTGGACTTTTCAGTTCGAGACTGTTTACATATGCGGCAACATTCATCTATTCATCCTGAAATTTATGAAGGCGAACATATCCATCCAAAGAAGAATAACTCTAACAAAGAAAAACCAAAAATATGGATTGTAGGAAACACATCAAATAATCAATTGATTGCTTCAGCAAAACTTAAAGATACCATCCTGCGATGGAAAAAGCATGGCGGTTATTCAGGTGATTCTCTGTATTTGTCAGACACACGATTTTACTTTCACCTGAACGACCAAAACAAAAATCAATTTGTTTTTGTATATCTCTTCCATACCCCTTTTGGTCTTCAATTAGGGCAATCTACTTTAGACGTTCATCGTGAAGAAGAAGTCTGGAAACTTCCTTTCATTTCTATTAAGACTCGTCATCTGAACTCACT
>CAZFSX010000244.1:2280-4395 GCA_964522115.1 uncultured Pseudobdellovibrionaceae bacterium
GGGCTTGGCTTCTTCAATACAATTCTATCTTTTTTGATTTCAAGGATAGTTTTCAATACTTTCGTTCACCAGAAGCGAATGCTAATGAAAGTCGCAGCATTCATTATTATGATCCTGTACGCCGAAAAATATATCTTCTTTTTTTCCCTTATAATTATGTACATAAATCGTTTTTAAAATCACAAAAAATTGTTCGATTCCTTGAAATACCCTTAGGTGATGGACCTATAACTGACATTGACCTACCAGAAATTCACGCCGACGAAAACGATTCTATTCATTATAGCGGAAGTACTGCCATACTAAGACACCTTCAGAGTGATTTTTTTGAATTTGAACTTAACTACAATGTCAAACAACCACATATTGATTCAGTAAAATATATCGCTCATAAAATACAACTCTTCCGCCGCTCATCGATTGGTCCACCCGTTC
This sequence comes from uncultured Pseudobdellovibrionaceae bacterium, assembly GCA_964522115.1. Classification (GTDB taxonomy): domain Bacteria; phylum Bdellovibrionota; class Bdellovibrionia; order Bdellovibrionales; family Bdellovibrionaceae; genus CAZFSX01. The sequence goes on from CAZFSX010000244.1 coordinate 2,716, forward strand.
CACCCACTGAATCTGAATAAGATCAACCACTTCATAACCCGAAGCACGAATTCGATTTCGATACCTTCGTCGATATATTTATCTAAATATACTTTACTTGATATATTTCTCTCATAACAACATGAGTGATATGAAAAAGAATTTGATGTTCAATCTATTTTTCAAGGAATGAAAAAAGAGCCCAGCAACTCGAATTGTAAGGCTCTTTCTTTATTCCTTCCCTAAGGAAGATTCAGATCGATTTCCTATTAAGGACTGCAAAGAAGGTCCATTTTTGAAAATGCTTCTTCAAGGGAATCACAAGAATGATCGATGGAATAACCTTGAAAAGTCACCTTCCACTGCGATAATTCGCAATACCTATTCTCTTTCGTCACGGCACGAGGAGGGGCAATTTGACATTCACCCTGCGATAGATCTCTGTCACAGAACCCAAGGGACTCCATTAATTCTGATGCTGTCAGAATATCTGTACAGATATGATTGGGTCTAATAATGTAGCCATGAAAAGCAACTCCCCAAGAATCACGACAATAAAAAATATCCGTCTTATCCAGTGTATTTGGTGGTACCAATTGGCAATACCCACGAGATCTACGAATTCCCTGTGGAAGCACCGATGATGGCTCTTGTTGAATTTGAGAAGACATCGGGTGGTCCGTGATATTAGAAACATTTGTTGAGATCTGTTGATTCATATCTGCCGCCATTGCAGATGTGGTACTTAGAATGAAACCTGAAATAAGAGCCATGACGAACTGTGAACATTTCATAAAAACCTCCTTGTTTTCTTTCAAGGATAAGCAGCGCCAAGAACCCATGGCAATGTAAATTCTGACTTCAGATCCGTTGCAGCAGATGTCCCTCAAGCGTTTCTGTTCTTGATGCTATTGAACTTGGAATCGATAAAGCTTTTACAATCGTCTAATACGCCTCAACTTCTTAAGATGAAAAAACAACTGATTATTTGTAAGACAGTTGATCAATCTGAGATCGCTTTTTGCGAATAGAATGTGATTTTGACGATTTACACATGATTTTTCCTATCATCAAAGAGTTTGATAAACACACATCTGACATATTATTTTGATACAACTTTCTATCCGGTTGAAATAATAAAAGAATTCAATCACCCCATTTGGCCCCAGGATTGCAATTTGTATCAAGTGACAAAAGTATCCTGTCGTTAGGGGGGCCAATGATCTGGAAACTTATCCGTGTATGCATGTTTTTTTTGGCAATAAGTACTCTTTCCAACGCTCATGCGAAATCTTGGTTTCAAAGAGCAACGCAAGCAATTCAACGCGCTGGCCATAGTATTGATGATGAAGTTCATCGCGTTGGTCGTCAGATTGATGATCATCTTATTCAAGAACTGCCTGGTGTTGATCGGTTGCGATTTTTAAATTATGAATATCAATTATCAAAAGAGATCCAAGGTGCCAGTTCCGAACTCAAATTAACTTCAAAGTATTATCCAGAAACAATCCTGCGTCGCAATGACTGGAGAGCATACAAAATTCCAAACGCCTTCTGCGCAGGAAATCTATCGAATGGTCAACCTGCGCCGTACATTGTTCTTATCTCGCATCGAGATCCGGATAAGGTTATTGCAGAACTCCAACCTGGTGGAGTCTGCTATGACTCTAAAAGCTGTTTTGAAAATACCTTCCAAATTTC
>CAZFSX010000245.1:0-1980 GCA_964522115.1 uncultured Pseudobdellovibrionaceae bacterium
TAAAATGCGCCGCCTTTTGAGCACTTTCTGAAAATAAAACAACATTGTTGGCAATGATGCCCACAGGGTATCCCCAAATATGAGCGAAGCCCGTCACTAAAGTTTTTCCATAGCTGGCTTTAAATTCATGAAACTCACTGCCATCCACAATCCTTGCAATGATCTCTCGAACATCGAACGGAATCCGTGTGTCTTTAGGAATAATTCCATACATTTCTTTAGCATCAAAAAGAGGATCTCGCAGCTTTTGCATGGGTAAACAAACTTTGCGGCGATGGTTGAGATGTTTCACAATGTCCCGAGTAATTTCTATGGCGTGTTCATCATTTTCAGCAAAATGATCTGTAACTCCACTGACCTCACAATGAACATGGGCACCCCCAAGATCTTGAGCACTGACTTCTTCACCTGTTGCGGCTTTCACTAAGGGAGGGCCTCCAAGGAAAATGGTACCATTCTCTTTGACGATGACATTTTCGTCGCTCATGGCAGGAACATAGGCACCACCTGCCGTACAAGATCCCATCACAACACTGATCTGTGGAATATTTTGTGCCGACATACGAGCTTGATTATAAAAGATTCGCCCAAAGTGATCACGGTCAGGAAAGACTTCGGACTGCAAAGGTAAAAAGGCTCCCCCTGAATCTACTAAGTAAATGCAGGGTAATCCGTTTTCCATCGCAATTTCTTGAGCACGCAAATGCTTCTTCACTGTCATTGGAAAATAGGTTCCACCCTTCACTGTCGCATCATTCGCTACGATCATGCATTCAGTGCCATGAATCACTCCGATGCCTGTCACAACTCCCGCACCGGGAGCCTGCTGATCGTACATATCCCAAGCCGCCAGCGTGGATAATTCCAAAAAGGCTGTTCCCTGATCCACTAAATTTTCAATCCGTTCGCGAGCGGTCCATTTGCCACGTTTTTTATGTTTTTGAATGGCATCGGAACCTCCACCCATACGCACCTGTTCGCAGCGATCTTTCAACTGATGAACAAGTTCCACCATGAATTGACGATTCTTTTTATAATCTTCACTATTTGTTTGAATGTGTGTTTCAATGACTGACATGATTTATTCCTTGCCCTTCGAGGACGCTAACTGCAACGGAAAAATAAAGTGATACGTAAAATGAATTTCTGCCACGCGCTGCTGAGAGGCCGTAAAAAAAGCCATTGTTCCCTGCCACTGAGCTTGACCCGATTGACTTTGCGCTTGGGCCCATAAATTTTCGAATTGAACTTCATTGATCTCCAATCGTCCCACGACCTCTTGATCAGCAGCATGAAATTGTTCAAACTCTGCTTTCTGCAAAAACATCCGTGGAGTGATCAAAAAACGTCGCAACATCAATCGCTGCATGGATTCTGAAAGAGCCATCCAATACACCGATGTATGCAAAACACCCTGATCTTGCTGACAATTGCCTGAACGAAAAGGAATTAAGACTTGAACATGATGGGCTGCAACTTGGCGAAATCGTAGACCGGCCCTATGGGTCAGCGGCTTGACGAGATCTAAGGCAGAGTTTATTCTTTTTTTCACACCCGGCGCAGGCAGACTTTCCAAGGAATCTTGGACAGTTTCTATCGCCTGTTGTAAAAGTTCTTGAGCTTTTTTCATTTGAGGTGAATTCATGTATGAAGGCATGCTCTTATGATGATGACAAGAGTTGTGGAAGACAACCAAAAATATCGAAGGGATCAGCGGTGAGATTTTTAAGTATTGCGATTTTTACAGTATTAATGATTTGGACTTGGAACGTCATTCATCGTGACTCCGCCATCAACTTCGAGACGCATGCTGGCATCCAAAATAAGATGATCGAATTGATTGAAGCGACGGTCTTAGAAAAAAAACCTCAGGCTCGCAGCCTTTCTTTAGATCATCTTTGGACAGAGGCCGTTTCTGACAATCAAGTGAAGGTTTTCTTTTCCTACCGCTTCCAAGAACCTGCCAGCGAAGGCTCCTTG
>CAZFSX010000245.1:1990-4389 GCA_964522115.1 uncultured Pseudobdellovibrionaceae bacterium
AGCAACAACAAGCATTGATGGACATGCCATTTTGCAAAAACAGGCCAATGAAGATCGCTGGGTCATTCAAAGTGTACAAACTCAAAAGGGACTTGAGTTTTCAGAAGGTACGGTCATCACTCCTGGATCCAGCAATGAAGATTCAGACAGCAATGAGGACGAAGTCGGTGTCTTTTCTGAAGACTAGTAAAACACGTATAAATATTCCCCTGCAATGGGGGGCCCGGCTCCTGCTGAAGAAACATTTAAAAATTAAAAAAAACAAACGCCCGCGCCATCCAGTTCTGAACAATCGACACACGAATGAGTCACCCGCAAAATTCATTACCTGAGTCCTACCTTGCTATTGATGAACATGGTTTGATTCGTATCGCTGATCAGCCTGTCAAGGACTCAGATCCTGCCCATGAAATTCTGAAGAATTTATTTATCCATGAGTTAGGTAGTCTGTGTACCAAGTTTGAAAATCAAAGTTACTTTGTAGAAGCCTTTGATCAACCTTTGATTGTTCAAAAAATTGAATCTCTTGATGAAACCGAAACAAATATTCGTCTGCACTGCCAATACTCTTGGACCGAGGAAGCCGATCTTCACACTTTGCAAGTGGATGAGTGGGATCGCTTTTTAGGTAAGACATTGAAAGGCATTCCCTTTGTCTTATCCGCACGAGCGCAGAATCAGTTATTTGAACTGTGTGATGAATTTGATGACGAAAGTATCACATACAACGAAACCATGATTGAAATTTCTGACTGGCTTCCTGATGCTGAAGCCGTGGAAGATTCTGAGTTTTGGTCTCAGGCCTATTTGCGCAAAGAAGCAAGATGGGACTTAAAACAAGCATCACCGATTCTGACAGACATGTTGGATCGACTGCGCTTGCCACGATCGAAAGTCTTAGTCTTGGGTTGTGGACCGGGGCATGATGCAGCTTTTTTTGCAGAACATGGTCATATTGTGACGGCTGTTGATATTTCCTCTGAAGCTCTGAATTTAGCACGATCCAATTATCCAAACGCGAATATTCAATGGATTCAAAAAGATATTTTTGATTTAAATGCACAGGAATTTGGCCAATTCGATTTTATTTTTGAGCATACTTGTTTTTGTGCCATCAATCCCTATCGCCGAAAAGAACTGGTGAAAAAGTGGATTCAACTCTTGGCTCCAGAAGGATCCTTGATGGGCATTTTCTTTGCGATGGAAAGAAGAAACGCGGCCCCCTTCGGCGGAAGCGAATGGGAAATTCGTCAACGACTTCGAAAAAACTTTCAATTTTTATTTTGGGGACGATGGAGAAATTCCATTCAAGGCAGACAGGGCAAAGAACTGTTCGTCTACGCAAAAAAAATGACACTTTGATTCTGGCGCTCAAAACCAGAATCAAAATTCACAGAATTAAATTTCAACTTGAATGCCCACTTCAATCACTTGATTGGGTGGAATCTTAAAGAAGGTTGTTGGTCGTTCGGCATTCTTCGACATGATAGCGAAAAGTTTTTCTTTCCAAATGGCCATCTTCAAATGCCCCTTGGGAAGAATGGTTTCGCGACCAAGTACAAATGTTGTTTCACTGGCTGAAAAATGCAATCCTTTGTGTCGACAAGCATCCAAGATATGTTTCATCTTTGGAAACTCCATAAATCCATAGTTGGCAACGATGCGAACAAACTGCGGACCCAACTCTTCAATGGAAATCCGCTCATCTTTCGGAACAAAAGGAACTTCCAATGTTTTAATGGTGAGAATCCCTACTTCTTCATGCAAAACTTTGTTGTGTTTCAAGTTATGCAACATCGGAATTGGAACTCCCCAAGGATCTCCACTCATATACAAGGCGGTACCAGGAACTCGAATAGGAGGATTTTTTTTGATCTGTTCTAAAAAGTCCGTTAAAGCCATTCCTTTTTCTTTTAATGATTCAGCTAAGACTTTTCTTCCTTGTCTCCATGTGGTCATCAATAAATAAATTACTGCACCAATAAGTAAAGGGACCCATCCACCATGGGAAATTTTTAAAATGTTGGCACCAAAAAAAGCGATATCCACGACAGCAAAAAATCCAAATAAGGGAAGGCTTCGGCGAAAACTCCATCCCCACTGATCTCGAGCCACGCGATATGCTAAAATCGTTGTGATCAACATCGTTCCTGTCACAGCAATTCCATAGGCAGCAGCAAGGTTGGTGGAGCTTTTAAAATACATCACCAAAATAACAACGCCGATGTATAAACTCCAATTGATAAATGGTATATAAATTTGTCCAATTTCATCAATGGATGTGTGCTTAATGGCAATGCGTGGCCATAATCCTAATTGCACACCCTGTCTCATGATAGAAAAAACTCCCGAAATCAAAGCCTGAGAAGCAATAAAAGATGCAACGGTGGATAAAAAAA
>CAZFSX010000246.1:0-4313 GCA_964522115.1 uncultured Pseudobdellovibrionaceae bacterium
TCATTTTTGCATAGCCTAAGATCTTTTCGATGACATTCAGGTATTTTTCTCTTGGCACACCAAGACCTGGATACTTCATCCAGGATTTATAAAAATAAAGAAGACTGAGATCAACAATTGAAACTTTCAAAACATCTGTAGAATCTTCTCTTTTTTCAAGCATTCTTTGATACAAAATATCAGTCATATAATTTAAAAATAAATCATACTTTTCTAGTAAATTCTTTTCTGACTGCAAATTACTGATAATTTCTTTATAAAACTGAGTTTCCATTATTTACTCCATAAATTTGGCAAAAATAAATTTTAATATTCAATTCCTTTTATAATCCATAGGGATCATTGCGAAGTGCTGACAACTCTGGATCATTGGTCACGATTTCTTCGTATTGGCGATCTGACTCTTCCAAAAATTCAGACATCCCAGGCAGAGTCTTATAATCCTCACACTTTGTTTCAATGATCATTTTTGCATAGCCTAAGATCTTTTCGATGACATTCAGGTATTTTTCTCTTGGAACACCAAGACCTGGATATTTCCTCCAGGACATGTAGAAATTCCGTAGCTCTAGATCCGTTTGCGATATTGATGAATAATCCGAATGAAGTTCACGCCTTTTATAATAACCTTCCATACGGATTTCATGAATCAAAGACAAGCATTCGGTATACTTATCTAATAAGCTCCTATTTGAATTAAGAACGTTCTGCATTTCTGTATAAAATCTTGTTTCCACGATTTACTCCATAAATTTGTGAATATTAAAACCATCTTTAATGTCAACATCTGGTACCGATTGAAGCATAACTCCATCATAACCTCGCCTTCGAGCAGAGTGCCCCAACATATTAGAATGATCATATCCGTGAATATCATCACGATCTTCAAGCAGTTGCTTAATTAACCCTCTCTCCTTAAAAACAGACTCAACATTCTTATCTCTGAAATCTAGAACCTTAAAATTATCTGTCTTGACGGGTTGAGTGGCCAGCAACATAGAGTCTGGGCTTCCTCCGTATGAAATGACCTCACCCCGAGCGACCCTGGCCGCCTCTTCGGGGGTATTTCCAAAGCCTGAGCTTACCACAACCTCACCACTGGGTCCACCGTAACCAAGCCTGTTCCTCGTCACCGCCGTCCCATTATGTGGCTTAAAAGCATTCTCAGGGTAATTTTTCCATACATTCCCCTCAGAGTCTGTAAATTGCTTTGGAATATACCTTGCCCGAAACCCCTGTATAGGTTGCGCCCCCTGAGCTTTCAAAGTGTCTTGAGCCTTTCTGACTGCTTGATCAACGACCTCGTACTGTCGACCTAAACGGGGTATATCCTGGGGGGTTCGAAGGGAAGTGAATCGTTGAGACGGCATTCTTTGCGAATCAATGACTCCGTTGAGAAAATCTCTCACCTGTCGCTTTTCCTGCATGACCAAACGAGCTACTTCTTCAGCTTGATCTTTCAATAAGGAATCACCTGGAATTTTTTTCAAATTCGAATAAGCACGAACACCGTCAACGGCCAAGGCAATATCTTCTGATGCTTTTTGTTGAATCAACTTACGAAAACCAGGAGTGGAAATCTCATTCAAATGGCGAACTTCTTCCATCATTTGCGCTGAAAGATTCTGAAACTCTTTATCTTGAAAAATAGGTTTTAGCAGTTGTCCTAAAGCAGCTTCTGATTCAGGCAAAGTTTCTATACCGCCCTGATGGACAGAAGACTTTGAATTGGACCCGTGAAGAATTTTTCCCAAAATTCGATTCGCAATGAGTTTACCTGCCAATTCACCTAATTGATCAGGATCCATGGATAGAATTTTTTCTCCGTCTTCGTAAAGACCATGGATAAAGGACTCGGTTAATATTTCAGCAATGCTTATTCCCGCTTGAGCTAAAACAGAAATGGACTGGGGAATATCTGTAAATTCATCTTTGTGTTCTGCAATCCAACTTTGAATAAAGTCAGGAAAAAGAACTAAAGCCTCATGAAAATCTGCAGGTAGATTGACAAAAGAAATACCGACACCGCCAAGAAATCGTAAAATCTGATTGTACTGGCGAAGATAAATTTGAAGCTCCGAGAGTGTCGCCTTGCCAAATAGACCATCCATTTGACGAAGCAACATACCTGCCATTGCGACGTAAGAACGATGCAACTTCGGTGCAAATTTATATCCTTGTTGCTCAGCCCAAAGAGCTTGAAATTGATTCACTGCACGTCGAACAATTTGCCCATAGGCAGTTCCTTTGGCACTGACAAGATTTTCATTTGAAAATGGAGATTGAGGGATTTTGGAATCAATTCGCTCAGGAGTTAAAATACCATTCTTATTGAAGTAATTATTCGCAGGATAATTGGAAAGTTTATTTTCATAGAATGCTTCAATAATTTTAACAGCACTGACATAAGATTTAAGTCGAATCAGTTCTTCGAGTTTTAATTTATATCGAGTGATCGCTGATTCTTTAAGGCGAAATTCGATTTCCGTTAAGGAATCAATTTTACTTTCCAAGATAGGGTCAGGCTTATATTCAGACACAATCATTTGCCGCTGTTCTTGCTTTCGCAAAATTTCTTGAGCAATCAGATTTTTCCTGTCCTGTTCGAACTTTCGACTCAATTGTTCATTTCTGGCGCCAAGTGAGTCCATTTCATTTTTTGTAGCATTTCTTCTATTTCGAGTTTGTTGTTCTATTTCTTTTTGCTGATTGTACCATGCTCTGCTGTCAAAATAGGATTTCACCCCTAGAGCCAATGCATTACCAGCTGCTGCACCGGCACCTCCTCCAGATCCATTCCCCCCCTGAACATCTGCATCTCCATCAGGAACTGAAATTGGATTGTCAAAAGTAATTTTTGAATCTTCTTTTGGTGAGGATTTGTCCTTTGAATCATTAGACTGTGAACACGATTCACCCCAGGTACAAGCCTGATTTTGAGAAGATTCTTGTCCCTCAGCATGATGACCATTTGAATTTGGGTCAGACGAACAGTCACCGGCTTGGCAGTATGTCTTGTTATTTTTAAAATCATGTAAAAGTATCGTCATATCATCATCCGATCCCCCAACAACGATACAGTCATTACCAACTTTAATTGCATCTGGATGAGTACAATTCTTTCCTAAACTAAACTGAGCAAAAAGAACTATCGAAAGAAGACATCGTAAGATTCTCATAGTAGTTCCTTTTGAAGAGAATCAACTTGAACTTTCCATTGTTCAATTTCCTCATCCAAAGCTTTATCAGATTGATCCAAAAGAATTTGGACTTTTTTAAGCGCTGAATCTAAATCTTTCCCACTTTGAATAAAAGACTCAATCGGTTCTAACTGCATATTGGCAATACAATCTCTTCGATCACATAATCCAAAATTTAAAAGTTGTGTTCGAACAGCTGGTTTGCGGATAATTTTATTTAATAATTCTAAGGACTTTTTGTATTCTTCTGCAGAAGATCGGATTCGTAGAAACTGAAGCAATTTCCCTGAACGACTTGATCTTAAGCTATCCAACTCTATTTGAAATTTGATTTTTTCATCTTGAAGGACCTGCAACTCACTTTTGGCCTGCTGAAGCAACAGGCGTAAATCATTTTTGACTCGTGAATCGATTTCCTCTTTCATCGTGACTAAAGCAGCATCAAAAGAATTTTTATTTTCCTGAATTTTTTTATTTGTCTCGCTTGAAATAAGTCTTTGTGATTTATCGATTGATTCATTCAAACTGTCCGCAGTGAGTAAATTAACCATCGTAGGACAAATTTTTTCAAGATCATTTTCTGCATGAACCATCCAAGAAAAATGAAGAACACATAAAAATAGAATGAACTTAAAATGATTTTTTTTCATAATTTTTCCTTTAATAAAGATAAATATTGAATTTGTCGTTCAATAGCTTTCTGCTTTACTTGAGCAGCTAATAATTGCACTTCTTTCTGTTTCCGATTCTGTTGGATGGAAAGACTGATAGCCGCAAGCTTATCTGCATTGAGAGAATCAAGCGCCTGCGTGAGACTTGATTTTGCTTCTTGAATATTTGAAAAATTTTGCTTCAATGCTAAATTCACAACCTGCAAAGGGGAACTCCAATCAACACTTTCCAAATCTTTTGAAATTTCTTGAGACTTTGTTGATGTGGCAACTATCTGAGGTAGCTCTAGATCTGAATTCTTAAATTCAATGACAATATCTACAAATTGACCGAAGACTTGCAAGTTTTTTTGAGCCAACTGAAGCCGATCAATTTGAAATTGAAAGCTAACTCTTTGTTGCTCCAGAGGCTTTATTCGTTGAGAAATTTCTTGTTGTTTAA
>CAZFSX010000247.1:0-4286 GCA_964522115.1 uncultured Pseudobdellovibrionaceae bacterium
TGTTTGTTTCTTTTCCAGATTCTCCCATATAGATTCTGACTCGACCTGGTTTATTCGCAAACTCAGAGACGATGTACTCGCTTCTCCCGTCTGGGCTCAGTCCCAAGTCAGTGAAGTTTTCTGTGTAGGGCTCGGCATTTGAGAACTTGCCTTTGACTTCGACATATTCTGCTTTGTCAAAATCTTCCTGGCTGGATGGGTTCACAACTGCTGCACATTTCACTGTTGCATGGGCCTGCATTGCTAGCAAACAAGATGCCGCCGCTAGTAGTTTTAATTTCATTTTCACTCCTTTTCAGATAGCTATTGCGAGATTAATTTCTCGAATTCAATGCCATTTCTTTTTTGTTTTGTTCGGTGTATGGACGTATTTCAGGACTAGATAAGTAGAAGGTAAGAAGATCTTGCTGTACGGGATCGTTTTTTCCAAGATTTGTATAGTTCGCGATTGGGTAGTACATCTTATCAAGAACAGAATCTTTGACGTTTTTATTTTGTGGATCAATTGCCGTCCAAAGACCACCATAAGTTTCAAATTCAACCCAAGCGTGGCCCATCGCACCTTCAGGAGAAAGAACAAATCCTGCAATCACTCTCGACTCAATTCCTAAAGACCTTGCTAGAGTAACAAATAAAATTGAAAAATGTGTACAAACACCTTTTTTTCTTTCAAGAAGCTCATCTACTGTGAATCGATAGCTCTTGTTGTCTGAATTAGCCAATTCATAATCGTAGCTAAAATTTTCTGAAATGTAGTCTAATATGTACTGTGCTTTCTGTTTGTTGTTTCTAGGTTTTTTGCTTAAGATTAACGCCTTTACTCTTTGAATTTCTGCGTTTTGAGTGTTGAAAACTTCATTAGATTCTAAATCGGCGTCATTACCATATCTAAATATTAGGGTATTGGTTGATTTTTTTAAAACTCGCGAGTGATTAATTCCGTTTGTTGATCCGCCTTCTTGTGACCAGTAGAACGGCATGTCTTCATATTCTCTCGGTGATGTTGACGAGAAAATAATTTTGTCATTTTTTTCAAAATAGTTCTTTGGAAGAGAAACTTTAGCTTTGTTGTGTTCTTCTGATTTAGAGATTTCAATAAGATCCCATCGTTCTTTAGTTGTAAAAGCTACGGTTTCACCAAAAAAATTAGTGTATAGCCTTGATAGTGCAAGATTTTCTCCAATCTCGCCTTTAACATAATTTGATTTTCCAATTTTTAAAGAAAGTTCAGAAATCTTGTAAGGTGTTTCATCAACAATCTTGCTTCTTCCATAGCTAATAGAGAACGCGGGAATAAGACCAAATTCTTCACTGTAAATGTAACTATTTAAAGGCAAATCCTTAAGACTTTTAACATCCACAGTTTCTAGTAGTGGAGCCGTTGTCTCGCGGATGAGTGTTTTTGTTGTTTCCTTTGGTTTTACATTTTCTTCTCCAATAACTTTTGTGATGCTTACTTCTTTTGAAGGACTCATATCAGTGATTTTCATCAAAACAAGAGGTCCGTTGGTAACGGAACAGTTCTTGTCAAAATAAAAACTTTGTTCAAGTGTTGTTGATGTTAAGTCTTTTGTTTTACCCGTTTTAAGTTTCACAAGAAAGTTGACATTCTTTTGTTGGATTTTACTCAGAGTAAGTTCTAGTTTTGGTTTTTCCGTATCTCCAGTTATGCTAGATGCTAAGATAAGCGACTGAGTGACATCATAATATTTTGAATATGCAAATGAATCATTATTGAAGAGAGGTAATATTTGGTTCATCTGTTCCGAATAATCTTCAAATCCTTCATATTTTGAATATCTGAAATCCTTTTTCTTCATCCTAAGTCGTATTGAACTCTCACAATTTTCTATGTTTTTTGTTTTTTCACGAAGTTTTTCTTCTTGTTCTGATTGCTTTAATGATTCTTTCAGTATTTCGTTCATACTGACTTCAGTGTCTGATTTGGGTTTCGCTGTTTTGAGCGCTTCCTCATTGAATTCAGGTACTTTTGTATTGAACTCAGGTAGATTCATGTTGTTGCTGCTGTTGTTCTTTGCACAAGAAATCATGAAAGCAGTGAGTGAAAGAGTAATCATCTTAAAATTTTTCATATAAATCCTTTCGGTGAAGGTTTCTAAAATCCTGCATCCATGCAGGCAAACTAAAGGAACCTAATGCCTTCATTAGCAATCGGCATGCCAGTACTAAATCTCATATTTTTGTTCTAATGAGTGATCATTCAAAAAAATCCATAATCCTGGAAAAAAATCCGGATTTTGTGTGTTAAGAATTCTGAATAAAACTCCGAAGAATAGACATGAGTTTTTTACTTTTTCTTTTTATATCGAAATTTACCTTTGCATCTAACCTAGATAAGGAATGTCAAAATTCTTGTTCGATGGCACCAGAGCATGCAAAAGCACCTTGTATATCTATATGCAAATCAACAAGAGGTGCTTGTGAGGATGGGGCATGGTCCTCGATTAGAAAAGAGGAATTAAAAAAATACATATCTCCTGCTGACTTTCAAAATGTGGATAGATATCTTACTCGCTACAGTGATTCCTTTGTTAAAGAATCCATAACGAAATTCTCTGATTCACAAAAAACAAAAATTCAATGTGATTCGTGTTCAGATCAAGAGGAAAAAGAATTGGATTTTGATTCGTTGTATGTGAATTTTCCTGACAGAAAATCAGACATAAAAGAAGTTCAGTACTTTCAAGGTAAAAAATCATTGAGATTTGTTCCAGTTACCCATCTAGCCAATGAACAAGATCCTGGAAAAAGAAAAGATCTTAAAGAAAAAATCCACAAGATATTTGAAGATAACAAGCGTGCCGACCATTGGGTCTTAGAATTTGCTGGTATTCCAGAGAGATCCAAAGGATTTCTGTGTCAATTAGCAGTTCGCACAGTAATGACGCCAGAAGAGTATTTATCATCCGAATCTGAAATCCTTCTCAAGTTGGCGGTAATGAATGGAAAATCATTTTCTATTGGAGATCCTGACGACAATGAAGTTTTGAGAATTATAAAAAACAATCCTGATACAAAAAACAAAAAGCCAAGAGATGAAAAAGGAAATTTGTTTTCAGAAAAAGACTATGTCTTTTTTTCGTCTCTTCAGTGTGCAACTCAAAGACCACTTTCAGATTGCGTCCAGGAAAAAGATAAAAAAGACTTTTTATCATGGTACTCAAGGTGGAATAAAAAAGAGTTCTTTCCTGGAAGGGGGTTAACAAATGAAATTGCTCCATTAGAGAATCCTGTTTTAGGTACACAAAAGATTGCCGCTTATATCAGTGAAATTCGGAACGCTTTTTTGAGAAATACCGTTGATCAAAGTCTGAAAGAGAAATCAGATACTGTTGTTGTATATGGATCGGCTCACTTGCTTCAAAATATGGCCGTGTTTGACAAAAAATATGGAAAAATTCAACTTGCCGAAAAACAGCAGTAAAGAAAAATTAAATAGCCTACCCAGCTCGTTTAGTTTGTTTTCTATTTTCACCATAGGTTTTGATTAAAGCTTCAGCAGATATGGGTTTTTGATATTTCCACTGCATTTCATCTGCGAGTCCGTAGTAGGCCAAAGAATAATTCAGCCGTCGTTCATTTTTTTCCAAAAACATTGATTGAAAGCCTTTTCCATCGGGATCAAGATTTCCTTCTAATTTAAGGCAAGTCATAATAACTTTCGGTTCATATTGAATATATGGATGCTCGTTGTTCAATCCATTTCTTCGAAGAGCGGCGTTGAGATAGTCTCTATTTTTTGAAAGATGTTTAATGTAGTAAACAGCATGGGCTCCGGCGAACTTTCCGATGGAGTCAAATTCGATGGAAATCAAATCTTGATAATCCTCTGGAAACATCACTTTTTCGTAGATAGAGAAGTAATTTTTGTTCTTTTTCCTAATAAGATTAAGCCTGCTATTTGTGACTTCAGCCTCGTAAATCATTTTAATGGCGATAAGAAAAGCAGGGGGAACGATAAACATCATAAAAAAGGCAACAAGGGCTGAGAATGGATATTTCTCTCTATGATGAAGATAGAAAAAACCCTCGATGATTAATTCTTTAATGGGTGTGAAAAAATCGTCCTCTTCTTCTTTGATTTGTCTTTTCACAATAAAGTCTGCGGCTGTGACTGTTTTTACCTCATCCATGTAAAGAGGTCTGTCTGCAAGAACTGCTTTTAAGGGAGTCAGTTGTTCTTCTGTTTGACCTTGATTCACAGAAGCTTGAAGATTCTGCCATGCCTCGACATCTCTGAGTGCAAGTCTGTGAGCCAAGGCCAA
>CAZFSX010000248.1:0-2545 GCA_964522115.1 uncultured Pseudobdellovibrionaceae bacterium
TGGCCTACAATCGTTGTGTGGGAACTCGTTATTGCGCGAACAACTGTTCTTACAAGGTTCGTCGCTTCAATTGGTTCAGCTACATTTCAAACATTGAAAAACCATTGCAAATGGCCTTCAACCCAGAGGTTGGTGTGCGTATGCGTGGTGTGATGGAAAAATGTACATTCTGCGTTCAGCGTATCAAAGCTGGTAAGAGCGCAGCGAAACTTGAGCAACGTCCATTGAAAGATGGCGAAATTCAAACGGCATGTCAGCAAAGCTGTCCAACCGATGCCATTGTTTTTGGTGATTTGAATGATAAAGACAGCCAAGTTTCAAAAATGTTTAGTTCTGAACGCGCTTATGCTCTTTTAGAAGAATTCCATGCAGCTCCAGCTGTTCGTTATCTTTCTAAAATTCGCAATAATGACAAAGAAAGCGCGACTCATGGTCATTCCCAGAAAGGTGAGCACTCATGATCAAACGTAATCAATTAGTCCTTGGGAATAAAGATTTAAAGCAGATCACAGATGATATCTGTGCCCCTGTGGAAACCATGCCTTCCAAACAATGGTTGGGCATGTTTCTTGGAGCAAAAACACTTCTTCTCGTTTACTTAGTGACCATCGGAATGGTGGTCACAACGGGGATGGGCTTATTGGGTGTGAATCATCCGATTGCTTGGGGTACGATGATTATCACCTTCGTTTTTTGGATTGGTATCGGGCATGCTGGAACATTGATTTCAGCGGTTCTCTTCCTGTTCCGCCAAAAATGGAGAACCTCTGTGGCGCGAACAGCGGAAGCGATGACTGTTTTTGCCGTGATGACTGCGGGGATTTTTCCTTTGATCCATACAGGTCGTCCTTGGTTGGATTACTGGTTATTTCCATATCCGAATCAACGTGGTCCTTTGTGGACAAACTTCCGTTCTCCACTTTTGTGGGACGTGTTTGCGGTTTCCACTTATGCGACGGTTTCAATGGTTTTCTGGTATGTGGGATTGGTGCCAGATTTCGCAACGATCCGTGACCGTGCTAAAAATGCCATTCGTCGTAAGATTTACGGAGCTCTTTCTTTAGGATGGCGTGGATCATCGAAAGATTGGAGTCACTACGAAATGTTGTACATGTTGCTTGCGGGTCTTTCGACTCCTCTAGTTTTATCTGTGCATACGATCGTTTCTTTCGACTTCGCCGTTTCCAGCTTGCCAGGTTGGCATACAACAATTTTCCCTCCGTACTTCGTTGCGGGAGCCATTTTCTCTGGATTTGGGATGGTTGTAACTTTGATGACTTTGGTGCGTATTGGATTTCCAGAGTTTAAAAATTACATCACCCTTGATCATATGGAAGTGATGAACAAGATCATCATGACCACAGGGATGTTGGTGGGTTATGCCTATGCTTCAGAATTTTTCATTGCATGGTATTCAGGAAATATTTACGAACGTGCGGTTTTCATCAATCGTGCTTTCGGAGATTATGGTTGGTCTTACTGGATTATGGTGGGATGTAACGTTCTTTCTCCGCAGGTATTTTGGTTCAAATCTTTGCGCCGAAGCATTCCTGTGATGTTCGTTGTTTCCATCTTTGTGAACATCGGTATGTGGTTCGAACGTTTCGTGATCACTGTGACAAGCTTGCATCACGACTTCTTGCCTTCGAACTGGGGGACTTATGCTTGGAGTATCTATGATACTTTGATCTTGGTCGGAAGTTTCGGAATGTTCTTAACATTGTTTTTGTTGTACTTGCGACTTTTCCCAGCGATCTCTATCGCAGAGGTGAAGCCAGTTCTTCATGTGGGTCGCGAGGATGGAGGTCACCATGGCTAAGAAAATTGGCGGTATTGCAGGAATTTGGACCACAGAAGCTGGAATTTTAAAGGCAGCAAAAACTGTGCGTGAAATGGGTTTTGCAAAGGTCGATGCAATCACTCCTTATCCAGTGCATGGGATGGAAGAAGCTTTGAAAATTAAGCGCTCAGATATTCCCTATGTCACTTTTGGAATGGGATTATTGGGCTTGGTTCTTGGAACAGCATTTACTTGGTGGACATCGGCGGTGGATTACCCTTTAAATATCGGTGGTAAACCTTTGTTTTCACTTCCAGCGTTTGTTCCTATCATGTTCGAATTGACAATTCTTTTTGCAGCATTGTCTTCGGTGGCAGCTTTGTTTATCAAAGCAGGTCTTCCAAAAGTAGACCCACCGATTATTCATCCAGACTTAACTTGTCATAAGTTTGCACTTTTTGTTCCTCAGAATGATTCTGCTTACAACGAGTCCAAACTTGAACGAGCCTTTAAAGACTTGGGTGCGACTGAAGTTAAGAAGATGGCGGAGTACTAAAATGAAAAATAGCATCAAGGTTCAACAAAATCACAAAAATACACTGGCAATTCTTATTGCAGGTATTGCGATGGTTTTCGCCAGCGCATTGACTAGCTGTGGACCACGCAATGGTCAGGCAAATATTGAAGTGATTCAAAATATGATGGAATCTCCAGCGATCAAAGCTCAAGAAGGTGAAGACTTTTTTAAAGATCGTAGTGGAATGA
>CAZFSX010000248.1:2555-4275 GCA_964522115.1 uncultured Pseudobdellovibrionaceae bacterium
CAGGTGGTGCCCGCAGAAACGTACGTCCTGTTGTCCTGAAAATACTGTTCCTGTGGGTTTCACTCCTTACAAATTTAAGGGGGATGTCTTGGGAGCAGAAAAGGGTCTTCAAAATCCTTTAGCTGGAAATTTTAGCCCTGAAGTGATCAAAGTGGGTCGCAAAATGTTCGAAACAAACTGCATGGTTTGTCATGGACAGTTTGCGAAAGGCGATGGTCCTGTTGCGGGGAAGATGCCTTTGAAACCACCACCTCTTGTTAGCGACAAGGTTCGTGGTTGGACAGATGGTCGCATTTATCATGTGATCACCGAAGGACAGGGTTTGATGGGTGCCTTTGCGGCAGAAGTTCCTCAAAAAATGCGTTGGCAGTTGGTGAATTACATTCGCCATATGCAGAAAAACGACAAGAATTAATCGGAGTTGAAAAATGGCAAGTCAATCACACTCTCATGAATTGCATGTTGGAAAGTTTGAGGCTTCTCAAACTTTGAAGACAGTTTCTTTTACTTGTATTGGAATCGGAGTTCTGACTTTTATTGTGGGACTGATGAAGTTCCCAGAACAGTTATGGACATCTTATCTGACAAGTTATTTTTTCTACGCAAGCTTAGGTTTGGGTGGAATGTTTTTCTTAGGTATCAATTATGTGACAAAAGCCGGATGGATGGTGTCTCTTCGTCGTTATGTTGAAGCAATGACTTCTTTCATTCCTGTAATTTTAGTCGGCGGTCTTGTGCTTCTTTTGGGTTTGAAGAAACTCTACCTTTGGGGCGATCAGGCGACATTCAATGAGACGGAACTTTTTCATACAAAAGCTGCTTATTTGAATCCTACATTTTTTGCGATCCGCATGGTTGTTTTTTGTGCGGCGATGTTGATTTTCCGTAAACTTCTTGTTGGTAATTCATTGAAGCAAGATGTGGATGGAAAAGAAATCTACACCCATCAAAGCGTCGGAACAAGTATTGCGTTCTTGTTGGTGTTTGCCCTAGGATTTTCTTTGTTCTCTGTGGATTTATTGATGTCTTTACTTCCACAATGGTACAGCACGATCTATGGAATCTACATGTTCTCAGGAATGTTCCAAGCAACCATGGCGGCCTTGGTTCTTTTGATGATCTATGTTCGTCGACAGGGTTTTGTGAAAGGCTATGTGACAGATGAGCATATTCATGATGTTGCAAAATATATGAAAGCCTTCACAATTTTTTGGGCTTACATTGCATTCAGCCAGTACATGTTGATCTGGTATGCAAATATCCCTGAAGAAACTGAATTTTACTTGATGAGAATGTCACCAGGTTGGTTGGGAATTTCATTGTTCCTTTTGGTTTTCAAATTTATCGTTCCATTTTTGGCTTTATTGCCTCGATGGGCGAAACGTTCGGAGCCTAACTTGATTTTGGTCAGCATTTTGATTTTGATCACTCAGTATGTGGATATTTACTGGCAAGTTTATCCGAACTTCTTTGATAACCATGTGACTTTTGGTTTTATGGAAGTGGGATTGTTTCTTGGCTTTGGCGGTTTGTTCCTTCTTGGTGTGATTAGCTTCTTATCTAAAAACAGCTTGGTTCCATTGAAAGATCCACGCTTGCATGAAGCTGTCCATCACCATGTGACTTACTAACGAAGTTGCCAGGCGTAGTGGCTTTTGAAGTCACTACAAAGAAAAGTTAAGACTGAATCAAGTCTGAAGACTCTTCTTTCAATTTCAAT
>CAZFSX010000249.1:0-4264 GCA_964522115.1 uncultured Pseudobdellovibrionaceae bacterium
CCCTGGGAGAAGCTCAACAGGAAAAGAAGTTAAATCCCAATATTGCCGAACCATATATTCTTTCTGCTGAAGTTTATTTGAAAAATAAGGAGTTCACGAATTGCGCCTCTGAATATCAATCAGTTCTTAAGCTTCGCCCACAAGGAGCTGCAATTTATGTCAAAGCAGCACACTGCTATCGGTTGGCTGAAAACTTGGATATTGCTGAAAATATGTTGAGTGTTGGCATGACAAAGGAAAATGGATTTCCTGAACTTTACAAAGAACAAGGTGCCATTTTTGAGCGTAGGAATTTGCGTGAAGAGGCCGTGACGGCCTACAGAA
This sequence comes from uncultured Pseudobdellovibrionaceae bacterium, assembly GCA_964522115.1. GTDB lineage: Bacteria > Bdellovibrionota > Bdellovibrionia > Bdellovibrionales > Bdellovibrionaceae > CAZFSX01. The sequence goes on from CAZFSX010000249.1 coordinate 325, forward strand.
TGTATATTAAACTTTCTCCAAACACTCCAGATCGAGCAGAAATTTGTCAAAAGCTTCAAGAGATGGGATCCTCTTGCCAAGAGGAGTAGTTTTCGAAAATATCAAACAAATATAAATAAGGGGGGGCTGTGGGCATCAGTCAAAAAGTTGGGGAAATTGCTGACAATTTACAACAGGGTGTAAAGAACACAACAAACTCTGCAGCCGTTTTGATGGTTCGCTCTTTGACGGGCTTTGTTTTAGGCTTGGTCTTTGCTTTGATCGGCCAAGAGATCTTTCAATATGGCACTTTATTGTTTGTTTTCGTCTTACTAGTTTCGCTAGCGGTCATATTCAAGCTAACTTCTAGTTGGTCTTTAGGGCGTCTTTTGATATTTGATCTTATCTGTGTTTTGATTGGATTGATCTTGCGCATGTATATCATGATTGCGCCATGATCCTGACTTAAAGAAGGGCCCTATGTTAGATATTAAATTGTTAGAAAAACGTGGCGAAACAGGCACAAGTTACTACGATGAATACAAGGCAAGCCTTACTCATCGTGGAGCAAAGACAGATCTTTTGGATCAAGTTTTAGATTTGAACAAAAAACGTAAAGAATTGATCACTCAAGCTGAAACAGAAAAAGCCAAGCAAAATAAAGTCAGTCAAGAAGTTGCGATGCTGAAGCGTTCTGGACAGGACGCAAGCCATCTGATTCAAGAAATGCAAAAACTTGTTGGTTCCATCAAAGAAATGGAAACGAAAGCTGCTGAATCGGAAGTGGAAGTGAATCATCTTTTGTCTCAACTTCCGAATAAATGCCATGCCTCTGTGCCCGTAGGAAGTTCTGAACAACAAAACGCAGTTCAAAAAACAGTGGGACAGGCAAAAAGTTTTTCATTTCAAGCCTTGGATCATTCGACCTTAGGTGAAAAAAGAAATTTGCTTGATTTTGAACGGGGTGGAAAAGTTGCTGGGGCTCGATTTACTTTTTTGCGTGGAGCTTTGGCTCGGTTGGAGCGCTCTTTAATGCAATTTATGATGGACACTCATGCGAATGAGGGCGGCTACGAGGAAATGATTCCTCCGTACATTGTGAATAGCAAAAGCTTGTTTGGAACAGGTCAGTTTCCGAAATTTAAGGAAGATGTCTTCCATTTAGAAAACACAGATTACTATTTGATTCCAACGGCGGAAGTGCCTGTCACCAATTTCTATGCAGGAGAAATGTTGAAGGAAGAGGAGTTGCCGATCAAGTTTGCAGGGTTTTCCCCTTGTTTTCGATCGGAGGCCGGAAATTACGGCAGAGACACTCGCGGCCTGATTCGCCAGCATCAATTTCATAAAGTGGAACTGATGATGTTTGCTCATCCTGAAAAATCCTACGAAATGCACGAGCGTCTAACTTCAGATGCTGAAAAAATCTTGGAACGCTTGGAATTGCCTTATCGTCGTATGCTTTTGTGTACGGGCGATATCGGTTTTGGTGCAGCCAAGTGCTATGATTTGGAAGTTTGGTTGCCTGGAGCGCAGGCCTACCGAGAAATCAGCTCTTGCAGTAACTTTGAAGACTTTCAAGCTCGCCGAGCCGACATTCGCTTCCGTCCAGCAGGTGGGGGGAAGCCACAGTTTGTGCATACTTTGAATGGTAGTGGATTGGCTGTGGGGCGAACTTTGATTGCTGTGATGGAAAATTATCAGCAGGAAGATGGTCGCATTGCTGTTCCCAAAGTATTGCAAAAATACATGGGCACGGAGTGGATCTAAGTCTGCTCGCAGAGGGGCATTGGTAGCAAAATCATGAAAGAGCCTTTCAAGACCTCTTTCATGACGCAATTAATTAATTCAAAAACTCATTGAAACCACTCTACAAAACACATAAAAAGGTCGACGGAGAGATGGTAGAGCGGTTGAATACACCAGTCTTGAAAACTGGCAGCCCTTCGCGGGGCTCGTGGGTTCGAATCCCACTCTCTCCGCCAGTATATTTTTCTAAAAAGCACCTTATGGGTGCTTTTTTTTTGCCTTTTTTTTGGATGGGGGCATGTTTGGGCGAGTCTTCTCTTGGCTAGTCCAAGACTATGGTTTTGGAAAATTCGATCACATATTCTTTTTTCGCAAATGAATCGACGGAAATGAAGATAATGCAGGCTTAATCAGCGGCTGATAGAGATCGATTTGATTTTTTCCAAAACAGCATTCATCTGGATTGGATAAAGGCGAATCAATCCATTTACCACTTCTTCATTCACTTGATCATTGAGAAGTTCGAGCTCTTTTGATGGCGAAGCGATTTCTTCTGTTGAAAAGATGTTCCGAACCACTCTGTAAGCCAAATTTTCTGTTAAGATATCAATTGACCCGCTGATGGACTCCGGCAACTTTTTTATCAACCAATCTTGCAATTCTTCCACAATTTTTTCTTTTGCCATTCGAGTAAGGACGTCGTCTGTCATGCCATTTGCACGTCGAATGTTCGCATCCGCCTCTAAAAATTTCTTTCTCCATATTTCGCTAGCTTGAAGAATATCTTTGGCATTTTTTGAAGCTTTTGAGATTTTGATCGTTTTTGAGGCCACATACAGGATGTCATAGCTAAGCGCATATGACTGGCCAGTAAAAATAATCAGTGAAAGCCAAAAAATTGCAAAACATCGCGTTTTCGTTTTCATCCCCAACTCCCGATCATTAGATTGAGCAAAATTTTGAACGCTTTATTTCATTTAAGACAAGCTGTAAAGAAAATATCGACCTAGTGCTTGCATAGGTAGTATCGCTTAACTTTGACATTGTAATTTATACATAGAACTATTTTTGTAATTAATTTGTCATTGTGCAAATTTACTCAGAATGCTAGTAAACCGACCGCTTAACTAGGACAAGATCAGTGAGGTCACGATGAAAAAATTAGGGATATTTTTATTATATTTAGTGGCATTTACGCCAAGTGCCGACGCTGGTTTGCAATTTTGTAATAAAACCATGCGTTCAATTAAAATAGCGATTATGTACAAGAAAGATGTGAACTGGACGACAGAGGGCTGGTATGCATATGCACCTGGACAATGTGCTTCACCAATTACACTGAATGCCCCTCTGAAGAATCGAACTTATTATTATTACGCTAAAAATGAAAATTACACTTGGGGTGGCCGAAACGAAGAAGGTGATGCTTACGGCTGTATTTCACCATCTTCATCTTTTGGCGGCGATGCCGATCGCTGTGAGCCTGGACAATCATACGTCGCTTTTCGGAAAGTTGATACAGGAAACAGCCTCGACTTTACTATGTCGCTGGATGCTCCAGATGAAGAATTAAAACCTTCTGAGCAAGAGTTTATCAAGAACGCCTGCGATATTTTGCATCAAAAGCTAAATAAGCCGAGTTTACCCAGCACCACAATTGAGCTAGGGCGAGTGCCGAACCCATTTTTGTTTCCTGAAGTTAAAGCAGGTGAATGTACTAACACCTATGATACGGGCGTTCCTGATCCATCAACTTGTCGCACCGAATATGACGACTGTGATCACATGGAAGATCTTGGACTTTTCGGCAAGCATTGCGTTCCAGCAACTCGCACCAAGTGTTCCAATGTTCGAGCTTGCAATACCTGGAGCAAGCCAATGAAACGCTTCAATGAATGTGCAATCAAGTTAACACTGAAACTTCCGAACTATGTGGCCGAGCCCATGAACTCCTTTATTGACAATACGTACAACACCTTAGAAAGAGCACGTCAAGCAGGGGCGAGTTTGCCTTATATGTGCGCGCCCGAGGATATTCGTCGAAATGCATCTCGGGAACTCTCGAACTATATCACTCAAGAGGTTACCAAGAGAGTGAGACGAAAAGTTGAGTCTCGACTGAAAGAAATTGGCGAACAGTGGCTTTTAGAAACAGGTGTCGCTTCAACAGTGGCATCCATTCCCTCTGGAGGAATCGGGGGAGCTGCAGCCT
>CAZFSX010000250.1:0-4258 GCA_964522115.1 uncultured Pseudobdellovibrionaceae bacterium
CTGAATAAAAAACTTTCGAAAAATCAGCTTCGGGCATGGCTTCTTTAATTTCATCTAATACGTCTAGTGAAATATTCTCACCAGCCTCAGCTCGTTGATATTGTCGACCTGAAGTTCCATTAAGCTTTTTTATAACCTGTTCTTGTGTATAGCCATTAAGCTCCCTTGTTGCCTTCAGCAAAAAAGCAACCTTTGCCCTTGATGGTAACTCTTGAAAGTTAAATACGTTTATTAATGCCGATTCAAATCCATACCCAACAACATCGTCATTCTTTTCGCTTTTAAAAACAACAATTCCACCACCAATATCTTCACCATAATTTTCACACTTCTGAAAAAAAATCTCTGCATAATCAATTTCTTTGTCATAATAAATGTGCATAAAAACCTCACTTATTTTTTGAATATCAAGGTGGATCCAGCCACCGTACTTTTTGTCATTGCGGTCGAAATGAACTTACCCGAGCTCACATTTTTCACTGCAACCATCTAATATCGAACTTTTCCTGACACTGATGCCCTCTTTCTTTTGTAAAACAATTCTGTATCTTCTCGTTGTTGACTCACCCAAACTTCGTCAGGATCTCTTAAGGTGAGCTCTATATCAAAAAGATTAACTTCAGGATGATTCGTCCTTATATGCTGTTCCCAGACATCAGCATTCATTTCGATTGTCATTCCTTTGTAGTCCTTGAATACCATAAAACTATCTTACGACATATATGTCGCGACGTAAAGTGGAATATATTTGTCCTCAGTTCGACATCAACTACTTCCAAACCCATCCAAAACGCTCTTTTTTTTTAATCAACGCAAATTTTCGTAAAAATACCAAAAAACTTCTTGCTATCCCATGTAATTGAAGTGTAATTACAGTGTATACAGCGTAATTACACTTATGGAAGGTAGGGGTCTTATGAAAATTACTAAAATTAGCGAGGAAAATGTTCACTGGGCGGCGTCTGATATCTTCAGGGAGGGAAAGCCTGTCACTATATCCTCAGTTCGTGAGCGCTTGGGGTCAGGGAGTTTTTCTACAATTTCAAAGTTTTTGGATTCCTGGAGGGCCAAACAAGCTCAAGACACAGAAGTTCCTGAAATGTCGGAACTGTTTAAGGTGAACATGAGAAAAATTTGGGAAATAACCTACAGGGATGTTGAAAAATCATTTCAAGAAAAAAAAGAAGCTCTTCATCAGGAAAAAGTAAAACTTGAGGAAGAGAAAAAAGCCCTACTTCATGAAATTGAAAAACTGGAAATTGACAACTCTTCAAAAAGTAAAAGGACAAAAGACATAGAAGAACTTCTTCAAAAAGAACGAGATGAGTTTGAAAAACGTCTCGCATCTGGATACAAAGCACTTGGATCCCTCTCTCATCTTGAAGAGAAAGTTAGATCCCTACAAACTCAACTGGATGAAGCTAAAAAAAGAGCAGAAAGATTTGAAAGCAAACTTCTTGAGATTTCAAATTCAAAATAACTTGCTAGAAGCGTGCAAGAACCAAACTTCTTGGTTCTTGCTGAGAAGGAAAGACCTACTGAGTTTTCGTAACGACTTCATGATCACGAATCATTCCTCTTGAAATACCTTTTAACCTATTGTGTTTTTTGAACAAATCCACAGTCTCTGACCATAGGACAAAGACGTCCGAATTCTCCATTTCTTTTAGAATGATCGTGACTCATTATGTTTGGTAGTGGGTCAAATACACCACGGATAGGTTTTTCATAATTAAACTCAGTACAAAAATGACCAAGTTCATGAGCTAAAACACTCGCTCCGGGCATATATTTAGAAAAGTTTTCTTTTGATCCTACACCAATGTAATACGTATTTAATGGATATGTTCTACTTCCAAATTCATCTTTACTATCAGGAGATTCTTTGGTTGCTGCAAAGGAGCCAATATTTCCATCTGCTCTTATTAATTTTTTTGCAAGCTCACCACCGAGGGCGTTTCTAATAAAGAAAATCACAGGATTTTTGTTAATACTTCCATCATCATTTCTTCGCGGAACCCGACGAGACATATTTCTGAATGATTCATCCATTGGCTCTAGATTTTCATCTTTTCCAGATTGAACATCAACGAGAAATGATTTTTCAGTATTCGAATCTACTTCCTTATAATATTTTTCATATCCACCAGTAATGCTTGGAGGATTTATTGCCGCCACAATGTATTTTATTCTGGGTATTTTTACTCCACACTTCCCAAAACTCACAGCAGATTTGCAGGCTTGCTCGATGACTTCTTCTTTTTTCCAAGGGAAAACACCAGGAATTGACATTCCTTTGTAAGGTCTAACGGAAATAATAACGGGTTCAGAGATTTCATAATTCATTTTTTCTTCAACATATCTTTTGTTTTCTTCTCCAATATATTGAGAACATGTTTTTGAATTAAGTTCGATAATTTCTATTTTTGGGTTTCTGAATTGTTCTTTCCAGGCCTCTTCATCATTGGTTCTTTGATGCCACCCTTTATAATCTTGCGGAGTTGGGCAAGATGTTTTTTTCAGATCATCCAGTTTCATTTGGGTTTGAGTTAAAATATCCTTGCAACCTGCCCAGTCGGCATCCGTATAAGCAAAAGAGATCGAAGAGAAAAGAAATACAGAGTAAAGGATTTTTAACTTCATTTTAGCCTCGCCTATGAAAACCATTGTCCCATTTTGAGAAATCTTTACCACAGCCTTCAGAAAAAACCCAGACCTTCCGATAGGAAAAGCATGAAAAAATACCTTCTTTTTATGTTAATTTTTATGCTTTCTTTGTGTTTTTCTGCATTTGCAGAAGGTGAACCAGATGACCAACAAGGACAAGATAGTCAGCAAGTGGAAGAGGAGTCTTCCTCTGTAAATCAAAACAGAGCACCAGCAAACAACGAGGAAGAGGAAAATAACCAAAAAATTCAGCGCGGACTTAATGCTCTTGGAAACGAGTTTAAGGCAGACTACTACAAGGAACAAAGCCTGGTTGATCGATGTAAAGCGAGGGGTAAACAGCCTATTTGTAAGAATGGTCAAATTTTCAATTCCAGTACTTGCGAGTGCGAGTCTAAATTCTTTGAAGATGAGGATGAAGATAATTTTGCAAAAGGAAAAAGAAGGGATTTCAATAATAGTAATAATAATGCAATGTTCTCTTCTTCTGAAAGCAGTCCTGACTCTACTACCCAACCCTCCGCTCCCAGCATCACCAACAAAAAGATGCAGGACTACCTGGACGAATGCGCCCAGGCCTCTGTCGATGCTGAAAACACCTGTGACATAGACAAAAACGAAGACACCTCGGGCTTTTCTTCTGGAATGGCAAGACTTTCAAATATGCTGAATAAAAGCGGAGCTGCTAACTCTTCAGGTGGCTGTGCCATGCTGGGAGCTATGGGCCTCGCCGGAGGGAGTATCTTAGGTGGCGCCAAGGCCGAATGCTTTTCCGCCAAAGCTAATTGCGAGTCCGCTTGTGCTCGAGCAAAATCGTACCTTGCCGAATATTCAAACTTTACCGACCTTGTCACCAGTTACTCCAAACGCTGTGATAAAATTAAAGACGTTTCTCAGGCTCTTATTGGAAATGCCGCAGGTATGGGTAGCCTTGTGAATCAAGCCAATAACTGCAGGAAGAATCTACCTCCCTCGGATGACTGTTTAAAAAATCCCATCAAATGCGCTTTCGGCAACTCCTCTTGTAAAACGGAGGCGGATAAAAGAAATAACCCATCTTGCTTCTGCCAGTTCGTGAATCCGAATGATCCTATGTGCGCCATTGTCGATCAGATCCAAGAATCATCACCCAATCGAGACGTTGCAAGCATAAGTACGTCTTCAAAGCTGGATACTGGAAGTCACCTTCCATTATCGCCTTCTCCGGATCCTGTGGAACAGGTCAATCCTGCCGAAGTTCTGCTGGCCAACAGCCATCCACAGCCCGTCGGTACGTTGGAACTTGCTGGAAAATCTGGTGATGGCTTGGGTGGCGGCGGAGGTTCTGCCCTGGGATCTTCCCAGAAAGCATCACCCCAAGGAAGGTCTGCTGGATCGAATATCAGCACAAAAGTGAATTCAGGCTTTCTTTCAGCCTCAAGCTTTGGAGTTCCAGCAGTTGTAGGAACAGGGCCCATGCCCAGTCAGCCCAAACGTTTTAAAATGTACAAAAACGCCATCAAAGAAATGTATCCACGCATGAGTAAAGAGGATGCCTTGGCCTTGGCTCACAGACTTGCACTCAGAGATGTCGAGGCATGGCAGAATCTTC
>CAZFSX010000251.1:0-4220 GCA_964522115.1 uncultured Pseudobdellovibrionaceae bacterium
CCAAGACTCCAAAGACGGTGGCAAGTCCTTCTAATTTACGATGAGTCGATTCTTCACCATGAACCGATGCTTTTGACATTGCAGGGGCTGCAACAGCCGTATCTTCGGAAATTTTTCCTGATTGCATTGTTTTGATCAAGTTATAAAGCATGATCAAAAATCCAACGATGAAAAGCAATCCCCCGAACACGCGAACCCAGTACAATGGAACAATACGAGTCACTGTTTCTACGAAGTCTGGATAAACTAAAGCACCCTTCGCATCGACAGCTCTCCACATTAGACCTTGTGTGATCCCTGCTGCCCACATCGAAATGTAGTAAACCAAGATTCCTAAAGTTCCGACCCAAAAATGCATATTCGCTAAACGTGTGCTATAAAGTTTTGCATTCCACAACTTAGGAACCAAAAAGTACAACATACCAAAAGCCAAAAATCCATTCCATCCCAAAGCGCCTGCATGCACGTGACCAATAATCCAGTCTGTATAGTGCCCTAATGCGTTCACTGATTTGATGGACAACAAAGGTCCTTCAAATGTAGACATCGCATAAAACGTCACTGCTGTGACAAAAAACTTGATGATTGGTTCCGTGCGAAGCAAATGCCATGCTCCACGCAAAGTCAGAAGACCATTGATCATACCACCCCAGCTTGGAGCCCACAAAGCCACACTGAAAATCATTCCAAGTGTTTGTGCCCATTCCGGCATAGAGGTGTATAACAAATGATGTGGTCCAGCCCAGATATACATAAATACCAGTGCCCAAAAGTGAATGATGGACAATCGGTAAGAATACACAGGACGATCCGCAACTTTAGGAATGTAGTAATACATCAAACCTAAGAAGGGAGTTGTTAAGAAAAAGGCCACTGCATTATGACCATACCACCATTGAACCAAGGCATCCTGAATACCAGCATAAATAGGATAACTCTTCATCATGCTGACAGGAATCTCGATGGAGTTCACGATGTGCAAAACAGCCACTGTAATGATTGTCGCAATGTAGAACCAGATCGCAACGTAGAAATGTTTTTCACGACGTTTTGCTAAAGTTCCAAAAAAATTCACTGCAAAAATGACCCATACCAAAGCGATGGCAATATCAATCGGCCATTCTAATTCTGCGTACTCTTTCCCATGAGAATAACCCAAAGGAATCGTGATCGCAGCAGCAACGATGATCAATTGCCATCCCCAAAAATGCAAACGTCCTAAAACATCTGAAAACAAGCGTGCCTTCAGGAGACGTTGGCTGGAGTGATAGATACCCGCAAAAATTGAATTTCCAGCAAATGCAAAAATCGCAGCGTTAGTATGCAAGGGTCTCAAACGACCAAAACTTAACCACTCGACATTTAAAAACGGCCACCAGGCCAATTGAATTGCCGCAAGCAATCCCACAAGAAAGGCCACACCTCCCCATAGAATTGTCGCGAGTAAAAACTTCCGAACGATATCGTCATCGAAACGAAAGTGTTCCACATTGGTGTTATTTGTGCTCACTTTTTCTCCTTTGTTGGTTGATCATCTTGAAGCATTCTCAATGCTGGAGTTTCTACATCATCAAATTGCCCAGATTTTGCTGCCCAGATAAAACATGCAACAAAACCAACTCCTAATGCAATTGACATAGGGATCATCATTAAAATTATACTCATGTTAATTTCATCTTCCTTCCCCATAGCCAGGTAATCAAAATTAGAAAACCACTGGAAATGGGCATCAATACCGCTGCAACAAAGGGATTGACCCAACCGACTAAAGACCCCACACCAGCTATAAAATTATAAACAAATGACAACATCAAAATCTGTTGAACTAGAACTCTTGTTCTGAGAGATAATTGAAAAAGATTCCAAACATCCTTCAATCCCCTTCGAGTCAAATAAACATCACAGGCGGCCAGACTGCTTTCCACACTTCCAGAGACTGCGATAGACACCGTAGCCTTTTTCATTGCGGCACTATCATTCACACCGTCACCGACAAACACACATGGAGATTTTTCAATGATTTCCTTTTTTTCCCAAGGCAGTTTTTCAGCATAGATTTGTTCAAACATCGGCAAAATATCTTTTAACTGGTGCTGTAAAACAGACGACTGATCTCCAGAAAGAAGAAATAATTTCTTCCCTTTTCTTTGAAACGCTTGAAGTATCTTTTCGACACCTGGTAACAATCCTTCTTCCAGTTCGAATTCTATCTGAACTTGATCTTGAAAATACAAACCTACTTTTTTCTGATGGGTATTGGATGGAATTGATTTTAGCGACCATTCCTGAATCTGTCCTGACTCTTGATTTTGAAGTTCTGCAAAGATACCGATTCCGGCGACTTCTCTTTTCGAATGAAAAATGACTTCTCTTGTCGGACTTCCTAGAAATGATCGAAAGGCAAATGCCACAGGATGATGACTGTCTTTTTCCATCGACAATATCAAATTTTTTTCATTTTCAGTCAGCTGACCAGAGACTCTTCGAACACTTGGTAAGGAATAAGTCAGAGTTCCCGTTTTATCAAAATACCAATCCTGAACATGCAACAAACGATCCAAAGACAAATGATTTTTAATTAAAATCCCCGCCTGAGCGGCCTTTTTCAATGCCATAGAAAATGCAACTGGAGTTCCAAAAGCCAAGGCGCATGGACATGCAACAATCCACAAGGCAAGAACCCTCTGCACGCGTTCAGACCATGGGACAAAATCAGCAAACAATAAAAATAAAGCTCCAACCAATGTGACGGTCATCATCAAAACACGTGAAGCTTTATCCGAAACAGTGGCCCAATCTGATTTTTGACTTGGACTTCGAATCTCTTTTAATATTTTACCTAGGGATGTGGCATCTCCCCATGCTTGAACTCTTACTTCTGCCTGGGAACTCAGTAATCGGCTACCGGCTTGAACTTGCATGGAAGTTTGATAGGGCTTTGGCAGAGATTCACCTGAAATTGCGGATTCATCCAAAAGAGCCAAATCCGATAACAATACTCCATCCACACTGATCACATCACCTTGATAAAAAATGGCAATATCACCAGACCTGACTTGGGCCCAAGACTGACGTTCAATTTTTCCTTCACGCAAAAGATGAAGGAAGCTTGGTCGCATCCAATGCAAAACAGCCTGTTCCAGCTGCACTCCTTTTTGCAAACGCGACTGCCAATACCTGGCCACCAAAATCAAAGTTAAAAAACCAGCCAAAGAATCAAAATAAACCGCATCATGTCCAGAAAAAAACTGCTGCCATGAAAATAGATATCCACCCCAAGCTGCTATCAAAATTGGCACATCGACAGACCACCGAGCATTTTTTAAAGAAACCCATGCTGTCTGATAAAACGGAATCATCGTATAAAAAAACATTGGCAAAAGAAGTATACCATTCAAAATATGAATCCAGCGTGCCAACCACCCATCCAATCCTGCATAGATGGCCACAGAAAACATCATCACATTCATTGCAATCGACGCAGAAACACCAACTCGAATTAAAAATTGACGATTTTCTTTTTGAGCTGACTCTGACCCATCTTCATTCTGCAAAAGAGCTTTGAAAGTGTAGCCCATATCCTCTAAAAGTGCCGCGACCTTAGCGAAGCTTCCTGAAGGATCTTTCAATTCCACCGTCAATGAAGATTGGGACCAATCAAGGCGAACCTCCATCAACTCGGGATCATACTGAGGAAGGGATTCGATCAATTCCACACATTCAGCACAATGCAAACCTTGAATATAGAAACGCATCCGAGTGCCTTCAGAATTCAAAGCATATTCTTGCCGACAAGAGGAATCATCCAAAAAAGAAAATCGTGAAGAATCAATTTGACGAAATCTTTGATGAGGATCACTTTGCACAAGTTGCAAAAAAACCTGCGCAGCTTTACATGCTTCGCAACAATATTTTTCTTGAGCAGGCAACAACGCCTGACCACAATGTAAACATAAACGCGCAACTTCGGTACTCATCATACCCCTCGTCTATGCAGAAAACGTGCCTATTCGTTTTATGGAGATAAAGACTCTCTTTTTATGTCCACCAATGGGTTCGACAAGTGTTTTTCTGTGGAAGAATTTTTATGTTTCATGCTTATGGGGCAAATGTTCTCAATATCTTGAATTAGATCTAGACAGAAAGGCCCATTTAAAACTTTCATCAGGATGAATGATCTAAAAAGAAAATGGCGCCTGCAAGCGCCATTAAAAAAACAT
>CAZFSX010000252.1:0-4207 GCA_964522115.1 uncultured Pseudobdellovibrionaceae bacterium
GATCAAGATGGTAAGCTAGAACTCTATGTCTTATCTATACAAACGGGGCAAACTTCTCTTTTAAGTAATACTTTTTATCTTTATGGGGGCGTTGTTGATTATTTTTTAACGAAAGTATCTTCAGGTCAACCAGTTGTGTATTTCCGCACCTATAATGCTTCAACTGATCAAAGTTATTTCTTTGCTTGGAGCATTCCACAGGATTTTCGGTGACTAGAATGAAGATTAATTATTTCCCAATTAAAAATGAGTGGGCCTTGATCACTGGTGCAACATCGGGCTTGGGTCTTGAATACTGTCAGCAATTAGCCCGACGTGGTGTCAATTTGGTGATGGTAGGACGAGATTCACAGAAAATGCAGAAAGCTATCAGTCAAATTTCGGGTGTTCAGATTCTTCCTGTTTTGCAGGATCTTTCGCAGGCAAATGCAGCTGCTCATATTCACAGGCAAGTTCTACAGAAGGGGATTCAAATCCGCCTATTAGTCAATAATGCAGCGATTGGAAAGTGGGGCGATTTCCGTGATGGAAGTTCTGAAAATGATCAAGAGCAATTCAATGTCTTGTTGTCTTGGATTAGCTTAGTTCGTTTATTTCTACCTGAACTGCAGAAGTTGAAAGGTGGATCAATCATTCAAGTTTCATCTGTTGCTGCTTATCAACCTGTTCCCTACATGAGTATCTATGCAGGCGTGAAGGCCTTTGTTCAAAGTTGGAGTTTGGCATTGTATGAAGAATTACGCCAGGATCATGTCTATGTTCAAACCCTGGTTCCTGGTGGGATGGAGACTTCCTTTGATTCAAAAGCAGGGGCTTATCCAACAGAAAAGCCGATCAAAAAAGATTCTGTCGAAAGAGTGGTCCAAAGATCGATAGATGCATTTGAAGATCTTAGTCCTGTGGTCAATATTCCATCCAATACGTTCTTTCAAAAATTATTTGCAAATTTTTTTCCTGTCAGATTTGTCCTTCGTCAAGTTGGGCAAATGTTTCGTCCTAAAAAAGGATTTTGAACAAGGTCGGAGATTCTTTTCGATGTCTCAGTTTTGGAATTCATATCTTTTGATAATCTTCAGATAAATTATTCTTTTTGATTCATTGGAATCCTTTTTTAAGGATTGTCTCTGATCTATTTGATTTCAGCTTCTTGAATGAATCTTCACTTGGAATCAATAAAGCACAACCTCAAGTTATGTTAGTTTGAAGATGGTACATAAACAAAACGAATTGAATAGCGGAACGTATGTTGAAAAAAGGAGTTTTATTTTATGGGAGCACCAAATTTAAATCATAAAGTGAGTCCCGGGACCATGGCGACTCAAGCACCGGAGGGATCACATTCCAATAGTGATTCGACTGTCACAAGTGCAGAAAAGAAAGTCATTTTTGCATCATCACTAGGAACAGTCTTTGAATGGTATGATTTCTATTTATATGGTTCGTTGGCAGCGACCATTAGTAAGCAGTTTTTTTCTGGGGTGAACGAGACCACTGGGTTTATCTTTGCATTGTTGGCATTTGCTGCTGGCTTTGCCGTTCGTCCTTTTGGAGCCCTTGTCTTCGGCCGACTTGGAGACTTAGTCGGTCGTAAGTATACCTTTTTAGTGACAATCCTTATTATGGGCCTCTCCACTGCGGTGGTAGGGGTCCTTCCAACTTATGAATCCATCGGTATGACAGCTCCGGTGATATTGATTGTATTGCGTTTACTGCAGGGACTTGCCTTGGGCGGAGAGTATGGTGGTGCTGCAACCTACGTTGCAGAACATGCTCCGATGGGAAAACGTGGTGCTTATACAAGTTGGATTCAAACCACAGCAACCATGGGACTGTTTATGTCCTTGCTTGTGATTCTGGCTTGCCGTCAGCTGACAGGAGACAAGTTTGATGTGTGGGGTTGGCGTATTCCGTTCTTGGTTTCCATTTTACTTTTGATGGTCTCTGTTTATATCCGTGCTCAATTGCATGAGTCTCCCACATTCAAAAAAATGAAAGATGAGGGGAAAGCATCCAAAGCTCCTTTGACAGAGGCTTTTGGAACATGGAAAAACCTAAGAGTTGTTATCTTGTCCTTGTTCGGAGCCACAGCTGGTCAAGCTGTTGTGTGGTATACAGGACAATTTTATGCATTGTTCTTTATGACAAAAACTCTGGGTGTCGAAGATAAAATGGCCAACCTTCTGATTGCAGGAGCACTGTTGTTAGGTACACCGTTTTTTATCATCTTCGGAACTTTATCAGACCGCATTGGTAGAAAACCGATCATTATGGCAGGACTTGCCTTGGCTGCGGCCACCTATTTTCCCATCTTCCATGCACTGACTCAATATGCAAATCCTGCGATTTTCACAGCTCAGCAGGCGAATCCCGTTGTGTTATCTGCCAATGCATCAGCTTGTAGTTTTCAGTTTGACCCAATTGGAAAAGCAAAATTTACGTCCTCTTGTGACGTGGCCAAAGCAGCTTTGGCAAAACGTGGTATCAACTATAGCAACGAAGCCAGTGCATCTGCGGATCAGCCTGCCATGATCCGTATTGGATCAAAAGAAATTCCAAGTTTTGAAGGGACTCAGTTAAGTCCTGAAGAATTTAAAGCACAAGCAAAGGTCTTTGATACAAATTTAAGTGCTGCATTGAAAGAAGCAGGATATCCAACGAAGGCGAATCCAGAAACGGTGAACATTCCTGTCGTTTTGGGGCTTCTGACTTTATTGGTGATTTATGTGACGATGGTTTACGGCCCGATTGCAGCCTATCTTGTGGAATTATTTCCAACCAGAATTCGCTACACTTCGATGTCATTGCCTTATCATATCGGTAATGGTTGGTTTGGTGGCTTTCTTCCAACGGTGGCCTTTGCCATGGTAGCTGCTTCGGGGAATATTTATTCAGGTCTATGGTATCCGATCGGTGTTGCTGTCTTTTCTTTGGTGGTAGGACTGTTCTTCCTACCAGAGACAAAAGATTGGGATTTGCATCACCATGATTAATTCTTCACTGCAAAAGCAAGAGAATCCGTTTCCTTGTGGAGGGCGAAGGGGAGCTAAAAATGGCTCCCCTTCGCTTTTTTAATATTATCGAATATTTTGAACGAGTAAGAATTGGTTGAATAAAAATGATAAATTCAGACTTTGATCCAGAGAAAGATGGATCCAATCATCCGATAAATCCTTTGTGCTTGGGAATGTCAACGGAGATGGGATAATGTCATTTTGTAGAGGATCATTTTTTCTGATTTTATTTGCATGTGTGCAGGTTGTTTTTGCAGATCAGGTTGGAATATCTGTTCAAAGTTTTGAAGAACTTGAGAAGAAAACAACTTTGTCGAAATATGATTGGTTGAAGCAATTCAGTCTTGAATTGAAGGACGAATTCTGCTCCAGTAAATCTTATTTTTCCCAATGCAGTGAATTGAAGAGTGGTCAAAACTGTAAAGATATGTTTTCAAAATTTTTTAATCAGTGTGTTCAAAAGTCAGAAATACCATCTCATATTCAAATTTATCAGAATGGAATTCAGTTAGGAATGAGCTTAGGATCCTGTGTTGAATCCCATTGGAAATCCAGTTCGCACATTCACATGAAAGAATCACAAGAATGCCAACAGCGGAGGATGGATGAAAAATAATCTGATGTTGTTGGCGTTTTATCGATTTTTCCATTCTATCGTCCTCATTTTGAATTTTTACTCAACCAGGGGTTTTGCAGAAGTAACACCCTCTTGTTTGTCTCCATCACAAAAAGAATCGACCGTTCAGCAGTTTTTAGCTGTGAAAAGAACCTATGCTTGCCGTAACTCTTTGGACTTTCAATCTTGTCAGTTATCTTTAGGATTAGGCGTGGGAGCTGCAATAGGAGCTGCAGCAGCTTATCGCGTTCGATCTCCGAATTTTCATTTTTGTCCTATCACAACAAGTTCATTCTTTTATCACTTATTGAAAATTAATTCTGCTGTTGCCGCGGTTTCTGCGTGCCATGGTATCGATGAGTTATTGAAAATGCGAGCAGTTAACTCCATTACAACATCTCAGAAGGATTTGGATCGACAACTGGAAGAATATAAAGGACAGAAGAAGATAGCGGAAAAACAAAAAAATGCCATTCAGACAAGGTCTCCCGAATTGTATTATGAAGCTCAACGGTCTTTGATTGATCAGCAACTGAAGCAAATCGAAGCCTCTCATCCTGAATGGGCGAAAATTGAAGCT
>CAZFSX010000253.1:0-4205 GCA_964522115.1 uncultured Pseudobdellovibrionaceae bacterium
CAAAACTCATGTCGTCGTTCAAGAATTTCATATGCTGATTTGATTTTTCAATGTGTTCAACTAATTCATCCTTTGACATTTTTGATATTAGAGATAGAAAAGCGGCAACTACTTTAGACCCGGACATGAGGCCCAATTTTATGTCTTGCAACAGAGAAGTTTGGTCTGATTTTCCTAGAGAGTTGAACATCCTAAAAAAACCATCTTTGTCTTTTTTGGACACCAATGACCATGCATCATTAGCTACCGAAGCATATTCTTCATTTGCTTTTTCATATTCACCGTTTCCAACTATACCCTCAAGCAGAACACCTTCAACTTTTGAGTTTTGAGACTCCTTTGTAAGTATGGATGCTGCAACCGTTGCAACGGTTGTTCCAAAAGAGTGCCCATATATGACAACTTTTTTATCTGGAATTAGTTTTATTAGCTCCGCAAACGCTTTTCCTTGAGATTCAATTTGCATAAGATCTGGGTCTGTATACTTTTTGTTTTGTCCAACACCCATATAATCCATTGTAACGATATTGAAATCAGGCGGAACACTCGATGTTCTGTCTCTCATGCAAGGAAATCCAGGTCCTCCGCACATATAAACGATGGTTCCTTTGGAAGGCTTGATTGAAGAGCTAAATATTTTGTAATTTAGGACAACAGGCTTATTATTTATTTTCATGGAAAAATTTCTAGTTTTATCGTCATACGGCAACCTCAAGACAGAGAGTAGGCCATCCATCCAAGGAGAGCTTGGAGGTATGGTATTTATGTCTTTGTTGCATGCTTGTTCTCCAGAAAAAGCAATGAAACAGAAAAAAGATGCACTTAAAGCAAGAATTTTACTCATCGCCATTTTCATTGAGGAATTCACCTTTTTTTTCTTTAAATTTATATCGACGAGACATCATTGAAAAGATGTTGTCACTAGCTAAACCGACAGCTTCACCGTTGTAAAGCTTTGTCAGACCGTCTGTGCTAAGAGGTAGTGCTTGATTTTCTGTAGCTGAAGAAACAGATCCTGTTCCAAGACCCAATCCATCTTCTATAGAAGATCCATTTGGATTGGATTTTGATCCAGCAAACCCAGTGGATGAGTCGTCAAGCCCACCGCTTTCAAGAAGTTTTTTCATTTCATCATTGATGGACTTATTTGCATCAGCAAGAAGTTTTTTGCTACCCTCACCGAACATTTTTTCCCAGTCTTTATCTGTTTTTAGTTTGGATCCGTCGAAAGATTGACCATTTGGCATCGTGACTTTATTTTTTTCAAAATCAATTCCAATTCCTGCTTTTTTTAAGGCGGCTAAGTTTTTTTTCATCTCAGCTTTTTTGCCATTCAATTTATCGTCTTTAAAGTCGACGTTATTTAAAAAATTTCCATCTGCATCTGGATTTACATCAGGAGACGATACGGTACACAGTTTTGGATCTGAACATCCAAATGAATTTGCTAAACCTCCATATTGAGCTTGCTTTTTAGAATTCTCAGCAATCTGAGCTAGTGATTGCATTAAACTCATGGAAGAGAATGCACAAGTCATTGGTTCTTTCGGAGGAAAACATGTCATTTTAACCATCGTTCCCATTATTACAGCGCCAATGCCATTCACAACAACACCAAGGTTATTTTTTTTCTCTGCCTGCTTTGAACTATCGTAGATATTTGAACTACCTTGAGTCTGTTTTCCATTCCAACTGGATTGTGATCCACCGGTTTGTTGTGTTTTTACCGTTTCAACTGAAAATGAAGCTATTGAAAATACAAATAAAGTGATGGTTATTTTTAAAGACTTCATTTACTGCTCATCCTCTTTAATCATTTGCCCTAACATGTCTTTGTATCTCTCGCTGACCTTTTCCCAATTTGTTTTACCACCAGCCCCTGTTATTTGAACTCTAGGATCTTCTTCAATGGTTGCATATTTTGGCTTGCTTTCTCTTGCTTTAAGATCGGCTTTTAATTTATTCATGACCGCAGGGTTTGCAGCATATCCTCCTCCCGATTTGCTTCCACCGCCTCCGCCGCCACCTTCAACACCACTAATGATTTTGGTATCGATATTGGATCCTGATTTTCCAGCAGCGCCTCCACCCGGTTTTCCGCTGGATCCTAAAACAGATCCTCCGCCGCCAAGCCCACCTCCGCCTCCACGGCCGCCGCCTCCTCCAGAGGATCCAGAGCTAGGACCTCCAAACTCAGGAGCCGGGTTTGTTGTAGTATCATTTCCTGGACCCATGCCTGCTGGTTTGTTGAAATTCATGGCGTTGAAATTACCGCCTCCTGATCCATTGGCTACTCCTCGACCGCTTCCATCAAGACATCCTGAAGCCAGTGGATTCAAGATGCAGCGGCAGGCTGGATTTGATTTGTTAGTGGCTTCTGCGCAAAAGGCGGCACATGTCGCGGCCGTTGGAGCTGATGGATTACATGTGTTTGCTTCTTCTGCTGGACCGCAATTGTGCTTTTGTTTGGCTTTAAGAATGAATCCAGCCATACCAACAGCGCTTGCTCCAAGATCAGCTCCCCAGCTTCCACACAATTTGACACGGTCTTTGACTGCAAGAAGTGCTTCTTTTGATCCATCGTGACATGTTTGTATTTCATTGGCAGATAAAATAAGACTTTTCTTATAAGCTTGAACTGTATTTGATTTTGCAATTTGATTAATGGAATCAATTTCTAATGTATTCTTTTTTGTCTCATCGCACTTTTCTGACTTTTCTTTTGTTCCCGCCTCTAGACAATATTTGTCATAGTCAGCTTTATTATCTCTGTAAGCATCTTCAATACTTGAAAAAAATTTTTCAAGACTTAATTTATTTTTTTGCACAATCGAATTATACTTGCCTAAAGACACTTCTAATCTTTTCTGCTGTTCATTAACGCTATCACATGAAGAATCGCATACTAATTTTGCACTTGAACATGCTAGGTTCCACGCAGTCATTAATCCAGAAACTGTTGTCATTACTTTGTTAAACTTTGAGCAGGCCAATTGAGCGCTAGCTCCTTGCAATGTTGGCAAAACAGCTCCTATAAGGTTTCTAGCTTGTCGAGCTTTTTCACTTGTATTGTCGCAGCAGACTCCATCGGCTACTTCACCACTTTTAAAACATGACTTGATTTGATCTTCTTCTAGCTTATTTAATCCATTAAGCTTCTTTGTTTCTTCTACAAGATTTCTAGCGTTTTCAATATACTGATCATATGCAGTTTGAATTTGTTTTATAGCTGGTGATGTTCCTGAAAATCGAAATCCAGACGCTTTAGATGCAACCATTTGAATATCATTTAGTTTTGTCATGCAAAATTCGGTACTTTTCAAGGACTTCTCAAGTAGTGCTTTTGCGTTTTTTACATCCATAGCTTTACAGAGAAACCCTCCGCCGCCACCTTCTTCATTTTTTGAAGGTGATGCTTCTTGTATGTTTTGAGATGAAGTGCTTGAAGACGCACTTGATCCATTAATTAAAGAACCTGAGAAGTCATTACTATCAGCAATCGAAAGATTCACTGAATTTAGCAAGATAATTGTTGCTTTAAAAAAAAATCCCATCAAACACCTCACCACTTGCTTATCGTCATTACAAGAGGAGAACTTGACGAAAGAATGGTTTGCATCAATCTGAGACACCTCTCAATGCAAATCAGTACTGATACATGAATTTAGATCGATAGATTTAAGTGTATCTGAAGACAGAGCCGTCGCTCCGTGAGTTTTTATGAAGTTTACAAGGTCTGCTGACAAAAAAACTTCATCACCCTGACCTAATGCGGAGGCCAAATATGCAGCGGCAAACTCAGGGTCTTTTAACTCTATTTCAATATGGCCTTGAAGCTTGCTTCCTCTTGCCATTCTATTTCTCCACCTAGCTAACTTTCGATTTTTTTTCAATAGGCTCAACAGTGAAGCGAAGACCTAAAGCCTGAAGAAGTTGAATGATAGTTTCAAATCTAGGTTGGCTTCTTTTTTTTCATCAAGGATTTTGTAGAGAGCATTTTTACAAGACAAAGTAGTGAACCTCTCACCACCTTTTCTTGCGGAAATAGGCGGGAGCATCGAGCGGAATGCAGCTTACGCCGCACCCTCAAATCTTGATGATTCCTGCTTCACAGAAGACGTGGTTGTTTGGCGTCTAGGACGCTTCACAGAGCCTTTCCTCTCCACAGGCTTATAAACGGGGTAGGACCCACCCTCGTTTGCGAT
>CAZFSX010000254.1:0-4190 GCA_964522115.1 uncultured Pseudobdellovibrionaceae bacterium
CTGTTGGATGCAAGAACCAGAAAAGGTTTAACATTTTGTATCGCTTCACAGACGGCGTGGGTCCATTGATCTGCATTGTATTGATCGTAACCCGCGTCTGTGCAGTATAAAATTTCGGAGGCTCCAAACTTTTCTAATGCTTGAGCCTGAGGGCTAGAGCTACCCAAGGCTAAAACAAGAACTTCGTGACCAGATTTTTTGGCGGCAGAAACAAGCTCCTGAGTGGAGCGCTTAGGGCCATGAGAAGAAACTTCAGAAAGAACTAATATTTTTGACATCTTGAACTCCGATTATAAAACTTTGGCTTCATCGCGAAGCAGTTGCACCAATTGAGTCACTTGAGCCTTCATATCACCAGACAAAATTTGAGCAGCTGGTTTTTCTGCAGGAAGCTCAATGCGAAGAACTTGGTTTTTGAAAACAACATCTGAACCGCTGGATTGCAGAAGAGCAGTTAGATCTAATTCTTTGATCACTTTCTTTTTTGCTTTCATAATTCCAGGAAGGCTTGCATACCTTGGCATGTTTAAGCCCTTGTTTGCAGCAATCACAGCAGGAGCAGGCATTTGCAAAATTTCCTTTGCTCCACCTTCAATGTCTCTCTGGACTTCGATTTGATTTTGCGAAAGAGAAAATTTTGAAACAACTGTCGCGTGAGGAGTTTTTAAATACTCCGCCAACATCTGAGGGACGGCGCTTGCGTTGTCATCTATT
The DNA here is from genome assembly GCA_964522115.1 of uncultured Pseudobdellovibrionaceae bacterium. Lineage (GTDB taxonomy): Bacteria > Bdellovibrionota > Bdellovibrionia > Bdellovibrionales > Bdellovibrionaceae > CAZFSX01. The sequence continues at coordinate 715 of CAZFSX010000254.1, forward strand.
GCCAACTTTCCTGTGAAAACAAGAGCCGCAGGACCTTCTTGTTGAAGGCAGGCCGCCAAGGCTTTCGCTGTTGTTAAGCTGTCAATATTTTCCATGGAATCAATGGCAATGGCCTCATCTGCTCCCATGGCTAAGGCTGTTCGCAAAGATTCAACCGTGCGTTTTTTGGGACCAACGGAAACAACAATGATTTGGGAACCAGGATTTGCATCGCGTGTTTTGATAGATTCTTCGACGGCATACTCGTCGTAAGGATTCATGACCCACTTCACGCCGTTGCTATCGATCGATGCACCATCGGCGCCGATTTTAATTTTCGTTTCTGTATCTGGAACCTGTTTGATACAAACAAAGATCTTCATGAAAAACCTCATTTCAAAAAATAATTGCGCAAGATCTGCGCATGGATTCTATGAAAAAAACGCAATTTCTCCAAACGAAAAAGCCAACAGAAAATAACATCACGCAATAATTCCACTGGGCTCATGACAAGATTTCGAAGACCAAGTATCTATCAAGATATTCAAATAGTTTTCAATATCGAACGACATCATCAACAGGTGGGTGGATGCAATGACGGATTTCTTTTCTTCAAGCGTTGGGAAAAAATATATAATGGCGGCCAGTGGGCTAGTGTGGGTAGGTTTTGTGTTTGCTCATATGCTGGGGAATCTTCTTATTTTCGTTGGAGCAGATGCCTACAATAGTTATGGCCACGCCTTAACAAGTGGAAAGATTATTTTCGTTGCAGAAGCTGCGTTGATTCTTTCTTTGCTTGCGCACGTGGTGAATGGCATTCAGCTGACGATTCAGAATCGTCGTGCCAAGGGATCTAATTACGCCGTACAGGCAAAAGGGCTTAAAAAAGCAAGTCTTGCCTCGCGCACGATGGCTCCTCAGGGTGCTTTGATTTTGGCCTTTGTTGTTTCTCACTTAGCAACATTCAAGTTCGGCACTGTTTATCAAACAACTGTCGATGGCGTGGCGATGAGGGACTTGTTTCGATTGATGATCGAAGTCTTTCAACAACCGGGCTATGTTGCTTGGTACATCGTTTGTCTTTTGTTGTTGGGATTTCATTTAAGCCATGGTGTTGGTTCTCTTTTTCAATCCTTAGGATTAAAAAATGATATGACAGCTCCAAGCATTCAGCGCATCAGCAAAATTTATGCGTGGGTCGTAGCTGCGGGCTTCTTGGCACAACCTTTATATGTTTTTTTCATCCATGGACAAGGACAGTAATATGACAATGTTAGATAGCAAAATTCCAAACGGTTCAATCGAAGAAAAATGGGATAATGCCAAGTTTGATAATAAACTTGTCAATCCGGCTAACAAGCGTAAGCACACAGTGATTGTTGTTGGAACAGGCTTGGCTGGGGCCAGCGCGGCTGCATCCTTAGGAGAACTTGGTTACAAAGTAAAATCATTTTGTGTGCATGAAAGCCCTCGGCGAGCACACTCCGTTGCTGCTCAGGGCGGAATCAATGCGGCGAAAAACTATCAAAATGATGGCGACAGCATTTATCGTTTATTTTACGACACGATTAAAGGGGGAGACTTTCGCGCGCGTGAGGCGAATGTTTATCGTTTGGCACAGGTCTCAACTCAAATCATTGATCAATGTGTCGCTCAGGGTGTTCCTTTTGCGCGAGAATATGGTGGCACATTGTCCAACCGATCTTTTGGTGGAGCTCAAGTTTCAAGAACATTCTATGCTCGTGGACAAACAGGGCAGCAGTTGTTGATTGGCGCGTATCAGTCAATGATGCGTCAGGTGGACTTGGGACAAGTTGAGCTGTACTCACGACGTGAAATGTTGGATTTGGTTGTCGTTGATGGAAAGGCTCGTGGAATTGTTGTTCGTAACCTTTTAACGGGTGCGATTGAATCCTATGAAGCCGACGCGGTTGTTGTTGCAACAGGTGGATATTCAAACGTGTTTTTCCTTTCTACAAATGCAATGGCTTGTGCTGTTACAGCGGCTTGGAAGGCTCACCGTAAAGGCGCCTACTTTGCAAATCCTTGCTTTACGCAAATTCACCCAACCTGCATTCCTGTTGCCGGAGATCTTCAGTCAAAACTAACCTTGATGTCAGAGTCTTTGCGCAATGATGGACGCGTTTGGGTTCCTAAAATGAAGGGCGACAAGCGACCTGCAGATCAGATTCCAGATGCTGAGCGCGATTATTATTTGGAAAGAATTTATCCAAGCTTCGGTAATTTGGCTCCGCGAGACGTTTCTTCTCGTCAAGCAAAGTTCCGCGTGGATGAAGGACATGGTGTTGGACCAACAGGACAAGCTGTTTATTTGGATTTCCGAGATGCCATTCAACGTTTGGGCAAACAAGCTATTTCTGAACGTTATGGAAACTTGTTTCAGATGTACGAAAAAATTACGGGTGAAAATCCATATGAAGTTCCAATGCGCATTTACCCAGCTCCGCACTATACAATGGGTGGACTTTGGGTCGATTACAATTTGATGAGCACAATTCCGGGGCTCTTTGTTGCTGGTGAAGCAAACTTCAGCGACCACGGTGCCAATCGTCTTGGAGCCAGCGCCTTGATGCAAGGTTTGGCAGATGGATATTTTGTTTTGCCATACACAATTGGAAATTACATTGCAGGAACGAAACTTGAAAAAGTTGCGACTTCTCATGATGCTTTCAAACACGCTGAAGATGAAGTTCGTGGTCAGATCAATAAAATGATGTCGATCAAAGGAAATCGCACTGTGGACAGCATCCATAAAGAGTTGGGCCGCATTATGTGGGACAACTGTGGAATGTCTAGAAACGAACAGGGTTTGAAAAAAGCTCTTCAGGAAATTCCAAAATTACGAGATGAATTCTGGAACAATGTTCGCGTTCCCGGTGAAGCTAATTTTGTGAATCCTGAGCTGGAAAAAGCTGGGCGTGTTGCTGATTACATCGAGCTTGCTGAGCTTATGTGCCATGATGCTTTGGACCGCAAGGAATCCTGCGGTGGGCATTTCCGCGATGAGTATCAGGTGGATGGAGAAGCAAAACGGGATGACGAAAATTTTTGTTATGTTGCTGCTTGGGAATTCCAAGGCACTGGAAAAAAACAGAAGCTGCATAAAGAAGACTTGAAGTTTGAAAACATTAAACTAGCGACACGTAGTTATAAGTAAGGGGTCAAAATGGGCGGCTCATCAGATAAAAAAATTGATATTCATTTGAAAGTTTGGCGACAAAAAGGCCCCAAAGATGGCGGTCATTTTGAAGACATTGAAGTCAAAAGCGTTTCTACCGATGCTTCATTTTTAGAGATGTTGGATAAGGCCAACGAAGAACTGATTGCTGTGGGAAAAGATCCTGTAGCTTTCGATCATGATTGCCGCGAAGGAATTTGTGGAACATGCGGTTTTGTGATCAATGGGGAAGCTCATGGTCCAGAAAAGAAAACGACAGTATGTCAGCTTCATATGCGACATTTTGAAAATGGTGATC
>CAZFSX010000255.1:0-232 GCA_964522115.1 uncultured Pseudobdellovibrionaceae bacterium
TCATCTTGATGCCCATGAAGTTCTGCTTCATTGATAAGGATATATGGACTAATTTCTGGGAGTTGATAATTGATACCAGAATCTAGAATAGCAATGATAATATTTTTTTTAGCAGAAGGTAATAATTCTGCAAATTTTTTCCAGCAAAGGCCGTATTCAGTGGGATTTGTTGGACAAGATTCTTCCCAGAAAAGGGGAGGTGCCACTTGATGATGGAAATCAGCAGCTGAAG
>CAZFSX010000255.1:242-4183 GCA_964522115.1 uncultured Pseudobdellovibrionaceae bacterium
TAAGAAACAAAAAAAGAAAACAATGAATGCGTGAATCATAAGCTTGGCGACCCCGCAGAGGGTCGCCATAGTATCGTCATGACTATTGGCAACCAATAAGCCAGCAGTAGTTGCCAGTGCTGTTTGCACATAAACGAAGAGCGCCATTTTGTGCAACATTAAGATAAACATGGCTCCACCACCAAGTTGTAATGCCATCAGTTGCAGTGCATGTCCAATTTGCAGAGTTTGTTGTATTAGATGAGTTTTCAGCAGCAAATACACCTGTAGAAACAGCCAAAAGAGCTGCAAGAATCATTGATTTCATAGAGTCCCCTTTTTGAAAAAATTGTGACAACTTCATTTCAAGAATTAGGGGGCTTGTAAAGTTAAGAATTGTTTAAGCCAAAAACAACTCATTGCAGCCAATGCGGCGCGAATGCTTTGGTGAAGTGGAAAATAAAAATCTCCGTCTTTCAGAGTTTTCCGCGAAGGACGGAGATACAGAGTTTGAAGTGATCAGAATTCAAGCACACTGACCACGAAGATTTAACCTGGGAATAATAATGAGTTTTGGTAAATAAGAATCAAACTAAATATCACAAGCATGCTCATGAAAAGAATTTGTTTTGCCATTTTTCCTCCACTAACGTCCAGTGATCAACTTATCGTACGTTTTTCGCTAGACTTGAGTCCATTTGGTTTTTTTAATGGAAAAAGAAGTCTTCTGTCTCAGGATCAAACATTTTTGTGAATCGAGAATTTCCATGGCTGAAAAAATTTATGCAGATATCACTGAAACAATTGGAAAAACCCCTTTGGTGAAGCTCCAGCGCGTTGGGAAGGGTTTACCTGGTCAATTATTTCTTAAGTTGGAATTTTTCAATCCCTTGGGTTCTGTGAAGGATCGCATTGGTCTCAATATGATACAGGATGCAGAAAAGCGTGGAATTTTGAAGCCAGGAATGGAAGTTTTGGAGCCAACAAGTGGAAACACCGGAATTGCGTTGGCTTTTGTCTGCGCAGCCAAGGGATACCCTTTAACCTTGATCATGCCAGAGACGATGTCGATGGAGCGTCGAACACTTCTCTTACTTCTTGGTGCAAAAATTATTTTAACACCAGGCTCTTTAGGTATGAGAGGGGCCGTTGCCAAGTCTTTAGAGTTGGCAGAAAAAAATTCTCAGTATTGCCTGATGAGGCAATTTGAAAATCCAGCAAACCCTGCCATTCATCGAGAAACAACAGCCTTAGAAATATGGCAGGATACAAATGGAAGTGTAGATGTCGTTGTGAGCGGTGTCGGCACTGGGGGTACTATTTCAGGGATTGGAAAAGTCCTGAAACAGAAAAAATCCAGCATACAGATTGTGGCTGTTGAGCCTATAGAATCTGCGGTGATTTCTGGTGAAAAAGCAGGCCCTCATAAAATCCAAGGAATTGGTGCTGGATTTATTCCCGAGAATCTAGATCGGAGTGTGATCAATCGTATAGAAAAAGTCAGCAGTGAAGAATCTATGAAAATGTCTCGGGAATTGATTCAAAAAGAAGGAATCCCCGTTGGAATTAGTTCTGGTGCAGCCATCACTGCCGGCCTGCGGATTGCAGCGGAAGAAGCCTATCGAGATAAAAAGATTGTTGTGATTATACCTAGCTATACAGAACGATATTTATCGACAGCCTTATGCGAGTCAGAACGGGTTCAAGCCCAGCAATTGTCCGTGAGCCCCGTCGATGAATCTTATTTAGCAAAAATTCCTCAGCAGAAATATTAAAATAAAAACACCCGCTGTTTGCGGGTGTTTTGAAGTTCAATTGATGGTCAGGAGTACAATTAGAATGATGATTGTAGATCTGAATTAAATTGAGCATCAAGTTTCACAATCATATCATCCATTGAAATGCTTGTTCCACGATCTGTCGCTGAAGTAACTGGTTCTCGTTCATATCCAGCAAGGTAAAGAAAACCTAATTGTGCATCCGTCATGTTTTGGAAAGAACCGTCAGCATTTCTGCGGAAAAGCCAAGTTGTGATATAAAGTTTCGAACAAGATGCAGCCTTTTCTACTCCATTCATACAACGTGTTTCGTAGTAAAGGGCAAACTTACCGTTGCTAGACTGAGAATATCCAGAGGTTTTAATGTATTGTTGATAATCACTTGTGATTCCTGCGGTAGTTTGTACGGCTTGTGTATCAGAATTTTGAGACTGAGCATTTGGGCCAAATTGCAAAGACATCTTATCGATAGATTCAATAGAAATTGCTTGTCCATTGATCGATTGGATTTGAACCTCAAAAGTTCCACCATTTTTAATTTGGTCGGGAGCTGCAAGAATGACTTTGTATTCATTTCCAACTGTCGCAACAGCCTTCCCATCGTCAGTTGTTTCTGTTTTTACACCTTCTGCTTGTCCATTTTTTTTTGCAGCAACGGGGGTGTCGCTTTTCTTATTACAGGCCACAATAGTTAATAGGGCTGTCAAAATCATACCCATGGCAATTTTTGATTTCATGTGCTTCATTGGAACTCCTTTAGTTGAATTTAAATAAGGGGGTGAAAAATTCACCGAACTCACAAGAATGAATTGCAGTCTGCGTGCCGTTTTGTGGATTCTGTAAAAATCTAGTAATTTTAAATAGTTGGCATGGTTGTTCTTTTTAGGTCTATTGAACTTAATTCAGGATAAATTGAAAATCTAGGCCTTCGAAGACTTCGAAGGCTAAGAAACACAAGTCATTTAAGGAAGTTAGGATCTGTTAAAAAGCTAACACATCCGAAGACAATTTTTGCTCTTAGGAGTTGATCAAAAAATGAGGGCTAAAGCACGCGAATATTGGAGTCAGGTCCATCAAGATCTTACTGTACCTTGAAATACTTTTTGTAGATGTCTTCATCCAAATCGTTCAACTCTTCTTGAAGTTTTTTGCGTTTGATTTCAGGAGGAGTCACTCGAGGAGCTGTTTCCAACGCTTTTCCAACGGCTGCAACATTCAGTTCAGAAACATCCTTCGCGGGAACAGATTCCAGGCGTTTATAAAGTTGTGGGTCTTCAATCTTAATACTTTGCAATGTATTTTTTAAAGCCAATGTTTCTGTTTTTTGAATTTCTGCTTGAACGGCCTTGGGAGCTTCTTTCAACTCTTTCTCATCCAACTTAATATGAGTGGCTTTTTGAATTTCAACCAGTTGCTCTTGCGAAGTTGTCTTCACTTCAAATACACTGGCCACTGCTTTGGGCGTAGACTCTGTGGAAGCTGACTTTTCAACGGCTGGATCTTTTTTTGCAGCCTTGTCTGTTTCCACAGCTTTGACGGGCTCTTGGACGGTCACAGTATTCCCAGGCTTTAATGCGATGGATTTTTTTGCATCCTTCGCGGACGAGACTTGGACTTCGCCTCGAAGAACAGACACATCTGATAGAGAATTATTAGGATTAAAGCCTGCCGCAAAATCTGTTCCGCGAACTCCTGCAACGGCCGTGGGAGTTTTTACGCGAAAACGTTCTTTGGTATCGCCTTCATTTTTTTGAACAACAGCACGAAGTTTTCCATACATGATTTGAACATCAGTCTGAGGAGTTTCATTGCCTGCGATAGTTTTTCGATCAACAAGGACGCTGCTTCCTGGGCCAATGTTTAACTGATCTGAGTTGGGATAGACTAAGCGGGCTTTTCCATCCACGCCAGTATGAATGACGGATCCGGAAAAAATCTTTTCCCCCATCTTTGCTTTTCGAGAACTCCAATATTTATTTTCATATAAAACTTGGTTGTCAGACTTTTTAGCTGTTGCTTGTGGTTCAGAAAAAATTTGAACCTCACCCTTGATCATTGTCAGTAAAGCGGGTGCATCTAGTGCACTGGCAGAAAAGCAAAAAGACAAACTAAAAAAAGAACAAATAAAACGCATGGACATTTCGAACTCCGATCCCTAGAATTATTTTGAAGTATCCTTTCAGT
>CAZFSX010000256.1:0-4182 GCA_964522115.1 uncultured Pseudobdellovibrionaceae bacterium
AATACACAGATGCAACTTCTGACTTGCATCTTTCATCTTTGGCTGCCATTGGACTTGCGTTATTTGTTGTTTCATTGGTGGTGAATCTTTTTGCTCGCATGATTCTGCAAAGATATCGAAAGAAAAGCGGGACTTTATGAAGCAGGATCGTCGTCATACTGGATTTCGTTTGCAAAAAAGGCATTGGCTTCATCGTTGGATGATGAGTTTGATTTTGTGTTCTGTTTTGATTGCGATGGTGCCATTGCTTTCCATCTTTGGTTATGTATTACAACAGGGCTTACCTGCGTTGAATTGGAATTTTTTAACACAACTTCCAGCCCCGACAGGTGAAGTCGGCGGAGGCATGGGAAATGCTATTCTTGGAAGTTTATCGATGATTTTAATGGCAAGCCTGTGGGGAGTTCCTATTGGTATTTCCTGCGGAGTTTATTTGTCTGAATACAAAATTGGATTTGTGGCACAAGTGTTAAGACAAGCGACAGACTTGCTTTCAACCTTACCAAGTATTGTTGTCGGTCTGTTTGTATATGTGGTTCTGGTTGTGCCGATGAAGAACTTTTCAGCTTGGGCAGGAAGTATTGCTTTATCGATTTTAATGATTCCCATGATCATCAAGACAACTGAAGAAATTTTGCGACTTCTTCCACAGCATGTACGAGAAGCAGGTCTTTCCTTAGGTATTCCAAGATGGAGAGTCATTATCTCGATCGTTTTAAAAGGTTCAGCAGGTCCTTTGACGACGGGAGTACTTCTTTCTATCGCTCGTATCTCTGGGGAAACGGCGCCCTTGTTGCTGACTGCTTTTGGGAATAATTTGTGGATGCAAAGTTTGAATCAGCCGACACCTTCTTTGCCCGTTCAAATTTACAATTATGCCATCAGTCCCTATGCCCACTGGCATCAACAGGCGTGGGCCGGCGCGTTTGTCTTGGTCTTTCTTGTAATGTGTTTGAACTTAGTTTCCCGACTTGTTATGAAAAAAAGATGAGTATTTCAACAAATGACATCGTTTTAGAATCAAAGGACTTATCTGCTTTTTTTGGCGACTTTCAAGCTGTAAAAAATGTGTCTTTGAAAGTCCCCCAGAATCGCATTGTGGCGATGATCGGTCCCAGTGGTTGTGGGAAGTCAACTTTCTTGCGATGTTTGAATCGCCTGCATGAGGAAACAGAGGGCACGCGTGTTCAGGGCGAAGTTTTTTTGCAGGGACAAAATATTTACCAACGTCGCTCAGATCCTGTTGAAATACGCTCCAAAATTGGAATGGTTTTTCAAAAGCCAAATCCTTTTCCAGCCATGACAGTTTATGAAAATGTCGCCGCAGGGCTTGTGTTGCGTGGTCTTCATCGCAGTGTGCGTATGGATGAAATTGTTGAACAATCACTTCGTCAAGCGGCCTTGTGGGAAGAAGTGAAAGACAAATTAAAAAAGCCAGGCACCAGCCTCAGTGGAGGACAACAACAACGTTTGTGCATTGCTCGTGCCTTAGCGATTCGTCCTTCGGTTTTATTGATGGATGAACCTACGTCGGCTTTAGACCCCATCTCAACTGCCAAAATTGAAGAATTACTCCATCATATTAAGAATGAAGTCACGATTTTGATCGTCACCCATAGTATGCATCAGGCCTCTCGAGTCTCTGATCACACAGCTTTTTTCTTAAGTGGAGAATTATTGGAGTATGGACAGACTCAGGATATTTTTCTGAATCCCCAACACCCCAAAACAGAACAATATATCTCAGGCCGCTTTGGTTAACCAAAAAAATTAAGTTGTAAATCAGGACTGTCGCATTATTTTAAGCGGCGACTTTGAAGCCGCATTCGCTGCAAAATTTGGCTTGGGCGGCGATCTCGCTTTGACATTGAGGGCAAGCATGGGCTCCTGGCGCAAGCTTCTTTTTGACCTCTTCTTTTTCATTCAAATCGATGAAGCCTTTCTCATTCCATTTTTCAATTTCGCGCAGCACTTTCCAGCTTTTTAAAACATTGGAAAGTTCTTTCACTTCAAATTGCATCACAACAACGCCATCCGTGCGAGCGGCTCGTTTGACGAAGACACCTTTTTGTTCAAGTCGACTAAAGTGATCATTATTCAAGGTCATCCCAAAATCAGTTTTAAACTTTTCAATCAGCTTTGTATAGTCGATCGATACGATGCCAAATCGATCCGCTTCCAGCCCCTCTGCTGACTGCAAAAGTTTTGAAAGAAGATTGTACATACTTTCTTCGACGCGCAAAACTTCTCCACGTCCACCCTTGAAGTAGTAGTACTGATAAAATTCAAAAAAGGATTCGATGGCTGGCAGGTCAAAGAACAGAACTCGTTGAAGTTCATCGGGGCCCTCAGGATTGTCCACGGCTTTTCCCATTTCAAATTGAACCCATTTCAATTTAAGAAGCAGGGTCAGGGCTTGTTCCATGCGTTTAGGTGATTCCGCAAAAATGCGTTGACCATACTGTTTCATGGTCAACCAATCGATCGCGATCACTTCTTGTTTTTTATCCTTGAGAACTTCTTTGGTCCCCTTATGTCGAGCGGTATGAAAAATGGTCCCAAAGATTTTTGCCACTTGATCTTCAGGGCAGGGGCTTGAATCTTTTTCCATGCGACTGGATTTCACATCTGAAAGAGATTGCTTCAATCTTTCGATCAAAGACTTAATCAAAATTTTTGTGGATTGAGCTCCGGCATCTACTTGTTGCTTAAAAACATCAACCGGTACTTCTAAAACTTTTGTTTCAGCTGTGGCAATCGCCGAATAGGGATGAGTGCTTCCCCCGATAAGTCCAACTTCACCAAGAATATGAGAGGGACCGACTTGAAAAAGTTCCACGTTTTTTTTGGGACGAATGAAGCAAGTGGAAACCCCACCGGATTGAATCATTTGAACACTTTGAATTTTGTCTCCGTCGCGGAAGATAATGTCACCTTTTTTATAAACTTTGACATTGGACATTGAATTCTCCTTCATCTGAAGATCGTGGCTGGGATGTCTCTGTACTTTTCGACAAACTATGGTAAATTTGAACGGGACTAAAGGGGAGGAATGCTTGAATTTTTTCAGAAATCTTGAATGTAGGGTATGGATTCAAACACTGTGTACGACGTTCGTGGGGATTGCTCTTTCGGGAAATTTATTCGCAATTCCAGTTTTTGCTGTCGAAAATGTGACTTCGACACCAGGGACTTCAGCCCCTAGTGCGTCCATGCCATCCCAGACGGGGCTGACACCTGAAGCACGTAAATCTTGCAATTTAATCGATTTTGAAAAATCGTTACATAAGATCGAAGGATTGAAAAATCATTGGGATCAGATTCTTCAGGAAGAAAAAGAAATGGAATCCAAATGTGAATTGCCCATTCTTGAAGCGGCGGATGAAAAAGATCTGGTTTTTATGGAGTATGCAAAATGGATGACAAGTCTTGCTAAGGCTGAAGTAGAAAAAAAACAGGAACGATTGTGTCTGATACGACTGGCTCCATTGCATCAAAAAATGAATGAAGTGGAAACGGCGGATAAATCCTGGATCCATGTTCGCGATCAGCTTGCAAGTCAGTTTGAAAAGTGTGGGACTCTTCGTGATAAAAATTTAAACAAAGAATATTCGTCGAAGGATTGTTCGATGAAATTCCCACAGAATGAACAGACTTTAAGTTTTGTTCAGCTCCATCAAGACAAGCAAACTTCTCAATGTTTGATTTTAGAGGAGCAAAATTCAGATGAAGAAATGTGTCCAACCTTGTCTCTTTTAGAAAAAGATAAGAGTGGGAAAATTCTAAAGAAGAATATCACTTTAGATACGGAAAACCCTTTGCAGGATGGGTCTAAATGTTGTCGTTTATCTCAGGTTCGTAGCAAGAAATCTGGAAATGGTTTCCAGATTTTGATTTCTTCTGAAGGTCCAGAAGATGAGTGCGATGATTCTTCAGATTTGGTAGAAAGTTGTTACCTCTTTCAGCTGGAAGGGGATAAGTTGCAACTGAAAGAGGATTGTTCGATTCCTTACCATGAAGAATAAGTCATGAAGGCGGATTTTTTATAGATCCGCTTCGGTGTCCCCTTCTTTACGAAGACCTTTCTTTTTAATTTTCTCTACCAATGTCGTCCGATTCAGTTTCAGAAGAAGAGCGGCTTGGTTCCGATTCCACTGAGTCTTTTCTAGAGCTCTTAAAATC
>CAZFSX010000257.1:0-4173 GCA_964522115.1 uncultured Pseudobdellovibrionaceae bacterium
AACTCCGCAGGGCTGAACAATGAAGCTTTTGTGCGAGTTGTTGCCGTTGAAAAAATATCCTGACATTTTGCGGGGCTTGATCCTGAAGAAGTTTGCTGACCTGAAGCCACAACCTTCGATGTCAAGGTAAGTACAAATGCCAGCACCATCCATCCCTTAAATAGAACCCATTTGCTGTACAATTGCTGAAAATGGTGAGGATACCCTATGCTTGCCCCCTTGAATCAAGGGAAGCTACCTGAATTCCTCTAAAGAGATCAATGGGACTTCCAAATTATGAAATTTTTTTACCCTCAAAAAGGACAAAAAATGCCCCTAACTGACCGTCACTTTGTTGCGGCCGGTTTTTTTGGAGATGTACAGGGCTTCGTCGGCGCGTTTGTAGATTTTTTGCCAGTCACCTTCGTTGTCTTTGCGTGTGGAAAGACCCACGGAAATGGTGACGGGAATATGTTTGGATTCAAATTCAAAATGACTGGATTCGATGGTGGATCTTAATCGCTCGGCAATTTCTTGAGATGTCTTCAGTGGAGTTCCATTCAAGATGATCACAAACTCTTCTCCACCATATCGAGCAAAAAGATCCTGAGATCGAACCACCTTGGTGCTGACAATCCTTGAAAGCTCTTTCAAAACATAATCACCCGCGGGATGCCCATAGGTATCATTCACTTTTTTAAAGAAATCGATATCAAACGTAATAATACTTAAAGGCTCATTCAAAAATTCGGCGCGCTTGATGGACTCTGGTCCCTTCTCCATCAAAGCTGCTTTATTGTAAGCCCCCGTCAATGCATCTTTCTGAACCCGTTCATTCATTTCGCGATGGGTAACGGCTTCGATATTTCCTTTTTCTAAAAATTTGAAAATAACATTCCCAGTTTTAATTTGATCATTGTTACTTAATTTGAAAGGAGTCAGCGGCTGTAAAATTTCTCCATTCACCATCGTTTTATTCGTAGATCCCAAATCCACCACAGTGACGTCTGCACCCACCACATTGAAACGAGCATGATTCTTACTGACGCTGCGATCATCCACAAAAATAGGACAATCCACGGAACGCCCTATCACCACATCATTCGTTGCTAAGGTCCACTGCTTTCCAACATACCCCGGAGGCCCAATCAATATCACCACGGCCGGAGGAGCATCATCCGCAGCCTTCATACGCCCCTTGAACGTATCACTAGCAACTATACTGGTTTTGTCTGCATCTTCAGAAGAATGAGAGGAAGCGGCCATACTTACTTAACCCTATCTTTTCAAAGTGATCTCTGAATGAAGTATAGAAAAAATTTGCCCAGGCAACAACCCTTGCGACAGGCAATAAAGACAGTCTGGTCCTTGGACCTGACCTGCACGAAAAACAAACTAAGAAATCGCAACATCCTCTTCGATACGATGATATCCGCGCCATTCTTTCAATCGACCCCGGGGACGATCCCCATCTTCGGGATACTCAATCAAGACATAAGTTAATTTGGTGATTTTTCCCAAGGACTCAATATCTAAACTGGTTAACTCCGTCCAAGTTCCCGTATTGAAATACTCTTTATTCGAAGACCACTGACGGTATTGATAAACATGCGTATGACCAAATATCACTGTATGAATACGATCATCCCCCAAAACTTTTCTGGCTGCCTCGCTGAGATCTGGAAAAATAGCGCTTTCCAAAAAGATTTTAAAAAGTCGCTTCATGGGCCAAGTACGTTTGGCATCTTTTTCAAAGATTGTCTGAATAAAATAAACAATCAGACTGAATGTGGACTGCAACATCATCCACGGCTCATTCCACATCGCCCATCGAACCATCCGATTGAAGGGACGAATCTTATCCACATGAGGATACTTTTGTTTAATTTTTAAAACTAAATCGATAAAAAACTGAGATCCAAAAGGTAAATTTAAAATCGGCTCTGGAAGATTTTTTTTCAAAAAGAATTTTTTGGGATCCATCCGATTGGCAGCTTCATGCATATGACCGTGTTCGATGTGAACACCATCAAAGTAATAGATGATATTCTTGAACCGAATATTTGTTTTCAAAACCTGATTCAAATATTCCCTGGTTGCAGGCCACAACATCGCCTGGTCGTGATTTCCCACAACATAAGTCACAGAATTTTTAGTGAAGGAGGCAAAGTGCCTTAAAGCTTCAAAAACCTTATGGTGCCCTTGCACAATTTCCTTCAAAACTTCCAAACAAATATTTTCCGTCAAGACTGTTAAAAAATGTCCACGATAATCGATCTGCAAAAAATTTAAAAAATCCCCGTTGATGATCAATTCGATTTCGTATTCTCTGAACGCCGCTGAATTGTAGTAATGCAGAAACTCGATCAACTTGTCGCCGTAATAAAATTCTTCAAAGGAGTTCACTCCACCATTCGCAAGAATGCGGCCTTTCCCCAAATGCAAATCACTGATGACAAGCTTGAGTTTTTTTACGGATGGTATTTGTTCTGTGACTTCCATGAAGCTATGATCCCCGAGTCTTTATCCTACTCTGCTTTTTTAATGGGAACAATGTTATCCTCATGACCCTCTAGGTTCGTCAAGGCTAGACGTAGCGCCCGTACTGTTCTTTTGAACTGTTCTTGGTTGGAATCGATGATTCGATGAAGCTCGACCGACTTTTGTTTGTATCCGTCCAGTTCCATTTGCAACTGATCAATCTTACGTTTGTAGTCCAGCAAGGATTCATCCTTCGATCGAACTAAAGCTGTTTTTTCCATTTTTGCCAGTTCCAATCGATTTTCTAATTCACGTTCACGCACACGAATTTTTTTAAAATCATTCGCTAAACGAAATTCCAGCTCTTCAATTTTTTTCTTCATGCGAAGAAGATCATCATCCTTATGGCGCAAGCTTTCGCGCAAAAGACTGATCTCTTGGCCCATTTGCTCTTCCATGTCTTTTTTTGCATATTCTAACTGAGATGCCTTCGCTTGATACTCATCCGCACGGTTGCGCATGATTTCGCCCGCCGAGGATAACAACTCATTATCCTGTCGGTATTTATCAATTTCTTTTTCCAATTCCAAAATCCGCTGTTGAGCTAATTTCAAATTATCCGACTGCATCAGCTGAGCATCAGCTTTCAGAGCCAATGGATTGGAGCTTGCTTTTTGCTGTGAGCGCAAGGGACCGAAACCTACCTTCTCCTGCACAGGAGGAGGTTCCGTATTTTTTCCACGGCGAGGCGAGGTGACTGCAAGAGTCTTATCCATCATCGCCGTGTTCTGATTTTTGACTTCTGTCATATCTTCCTTGATGTCCTCCATCAAGGAGTCCACCAAGGTTTCAGCGGCAGAAGTTTTCTTTTTTGATTGCACCATACCATCTAGGTTATCGGCAAATAGGTCGATTCACTGAAGAATTATTCGACCTAGCCTGCCTAGATTTTCAAGAATGGATTTATTTCGCAGAGTCTTCCAAGGAAATCACTCGACCATAGGCCTGAGTACGATCTTGAACATGCCCCTTTGTCACAGCTGCCAAACCCTTCACACCAAAGTCTTGGATGGTGAAACTGGCCAACATGCTTCCCTTGATACAAGCCTGTTTCAAGTCTTTGGTCTGTGGAACGCGATTCAAGGAAGCCAAATATCCAAAAAACCCACCTGCAAAAGTATCCCCGGCCCCTGTTGGATCAATCACTTCAGAAATAGGAAATGCAGGAAGAATAAAATAACCATCCGCTGGAGTATAAAGCACAAAACCATATTCTCCACGCTTGATCACCACCGCCTGAGGTCCCATTTTGCAAAGAGCGGCTGCTGCAGCAATGGCATTGCTCGCTCCTGTCAACATCATGGATTCACCTTCGTTGATCAGAACCACATTCACTTTTGTTAGAACTTTTTTTAATTCAGGCAATTTGGATTGAATCCAGAAGTTCATTGTATCCGAACCCACATACATGGGCTGATCCACTTGTTCCAAAACCTGCAATTGAATCACAGGATCAATATTTGCCAAGAAAACAAATTTTGAATTTTTATAATGAGCAGGAAGCTTAGGATTGAAATCACCAAAGACATTCAATTCTGTCACCTTTGTGATGGCTTCATTCATATCTTTTGTATAAGCACCAGACCAATAAAAAGTCTTCCCGTGTTTTTTTTCTAATCCTGAAAGATCAACCCCACGAGAGGTCAGTAATTC
>CAZFSX010000258.1:0-4168 GCA_964522115.1 uncultured Pseudobdellovibrionaceae bacterium
GTACAGACTATTGCAATCTGCCCGCAGGTGATTATACAGGTGGATCGACATCTCCTGGTACTTACAACGCAGGAAGTTTGTCGGGTTTCGCTTTAGAATTTACTCAAGTTGGAACAGGTCTGCGTGCTCAGATCGGAATTGCTCAAGCAGCAATTCACTGGGATCAAAGTTTGCCTCAGCCAGACGGGATTGTGAATCGTGGATTGGGAGGAGCTCTTGTTGTTCTCTCGGTCAATGGTCAGCCGTGCAATCGATCTTTCACTGCCTACTAATTGCAGCACAAAAAATATAAATATCTTTTCACCTTGCAGATCATAGGGATTTGCAGGGTTCATAACAAATGCCTTCTTCTTTCTTAAGAGGACTCCATCAGGAGTCCTCTTTTTTTTTGTTGATCTTTGTTTGAAAATAAGAACTAATGACTTTATGGATTTACCTCTTTGGATTGAGTTCTTCGATGATTTGCAGCATGTTCGAGGTCGTTCGCTCAATACGGTGGCAGCATACCGCCGTGATCTTGAGCTCTTTCTTGAATTTAAGAAAAACAATGAACGTTTATCTGCTTTCTATGATTACATGAAGCAAAACGGTCTTTCCGTGCGTTCACAAGCGCGTGTGATTTCAAGCTTAAGGACCTACTTTAAGTTTATGGAATCCCGTGGGCATGAAGCACCCGAGTTGAGAGAATTGCGTCCACCCAAAGTTAAAGTATCTTTACCGAAGTCTTTAACCATGGAGGAGTTTGAAAAACTTTTTCATGCTTCTAAGGTAGAAGATGATCGACGTACTTTTCGTAATCAATTAACGCTGATGATGTTGTTCGGACTTGGTTGTCGAGTCAGTGAATTGATTTCTTTAAATGTCGAAGATTTTCAGCCCGTAGATCGATGGCTAAAAATTGTCGGTAAGGGGCAAAAGGAACGATTAGTGCCTTTGACCGATCAGCTCTTAGAACCTTTGCAGTTTTACCTTCAAAACGTTCGCAAAGATCTTTTGAAAGAAAATAGTTCCACTCTTTTAGTGAATGATCGTGGTCATCGCCCCTCACGGGTGGATGTTTGGAGATGGTTGGCCGCCTGGTCTGCCAGAGCTGGTTTTAGTGAGCCCATTTCTCCCCATCGTTTTCGACATGGATGTGCGACGGCATTGTTGGAATCTGGAGCAGATTTAAGATCAATTCAAATGATCTTAGGGCATGCAAGTATTCAGACAACTCAAATTTATACAAGTGTCAGTAGTGCTCATCTTGCGAAAACCGTGGATCAGCATCATCCCTTATCAGAAAGCTCTGATAAAGCGCGCGATCTTACAGGCGATCTGTGATTGATAAAGTCAAAGAGCCTTCATCAAGAAGGCTCTTATCTTAAAATTCATCAGGATATTTTTTAAGTCTTAGTGATTGGAATAGGCAGGATTGATATCTTGATTGGTCATCATATAGTCAAAAGCTTTTTGGCCCCATTCTGTTGTATACTGCGAATCCATTTTTAAAGTTTGCAGGCGACGATGAATCAAATTCAAAGTATTTTGATCGGCGGAAGTGACCATGCCTGAAGATTCGGTCCAAACATACAAAGTGCGGCGATCAAAAACTAAAATCATGTAAGGTCCATATCCATTCTTGTCCAGTTGGTGGAAGGTGATCATGGATTTGTCTTGGTTAATTTTTGAACATTCCGGATTGGAGCAAATCCAAAATCTTTGATCAGCTTCGTTCAGTCCATATCGTCGAAAGTGGCTTAATGGGGCAGGGATAAGCAATGCAGGATTTGCATTGAAGGTGTTTTTCTTGATGGAATTTAAGCCTTCAGGAAGTAAGTCATCACAATTTTGTTGAGCGAAGCCAAAGACACATGAAAATAAAAGAAAGCAGAAGGTAAATTGGACTTGGTTTTTCTTCAGGAAAGTTAAGAATGGCGCATTCATAAAATACTCCTTTGGTTGGATCTAGCTAATTCCGCCGGGCGTAAGCTTGTCAAAGGAAATCATGGCCTTTTTTTGAAATCTTCGTTAAGATAGGTTCTTTCCTGTGCTTCGAAAAATCAACCAAAGGTGGGTACATCATGACTTCATCCAAAAAGCATAAAACAAAAAAACATTCCGAAGCCTCTGCGGTTGAGCATCATGAATCTGCAGTGGTGGAGTCTGAGTCGGCAGCACCCAAAAAAAATATTCGTGAAAAAATGATCGCTCAAGATGAAAAAAAATCAGCCAAAACAAGTTCAGCGGGCCCCACTCATGTCGAAGAACTTCAGGTTGTAGATGTCGATGCAGGGGCATTATCTCAAGATGATTCACATTTAACATCTTCTGTCCAAAATCCAAACGTTGATTCATCTGAAGAGCCAACACAATTGTCTTTTGAAGATACGAATAAGGATTTCCAGTCAGATCAACAAGAAAATGAAGAAAAAAAGAAAGTCCATATCCAGTTTTTGGGAAGTGATCTTGTGCGAGCTCAATTTCCTCAGCCCTTTGATGTGGCTGAAAAATTGGCAACAGATTGGGTGAATGATGGAGACTTTTCTGAAATTCCTTTAGGAAATCCGATTTTAAGTAGCCTTGCTGCAGAGGGATTGCGAAAAGCCAAAGATGTCGAGCGAAAAGTGACATCCAATCCGAATTTTCAATTGGCAAAAGGGATTTTGGAAGCACAGTTGGAAGAAGTTTTAAAAAAGTGGAAGAAGTAATTCAATGAATCGCCAAGAACGTTTAACAAATGTCTTAACGAATGAGTTTCAACCCGTTTTCTTAAGAATAGAAAATGAAAGTCATCAGCATTCGGTTCCCCAGAATAGTGAAACGCATTTTCAGTTGATCTTAGTTTCCAGAAAGTTTGAAGGGTTATCGAAGGTTCAGCGAAGTCGTCATGTGCATCAGATCCTCCATCATGAACTTCAGACAGGTTTGCATGCATTGACTCAGCGCTTGATGACACCTGAAGAATGGGAAAGCGTGAAAGATACATTTGAAATGAAGTCGCCACCTTGTCATGGTGGAAGTCGTCGTTCCTAGGTTAAGAAAGTTCGCTGATTTTATCTTGAAGGTCTTTCAAAAGTCGCTGAACATCTTTCAGTTTTAATTCTTCGTCTTGAATTTTCTTTTCAGCGACTTGGCTGGCTTCGGCCCAACTATCCAAAGCCAATTGCAAGCCTGATGAGGCCTGCTGAAGAGGTTGACTCAGTCCTGCTAAGCCTTTTTTGCTGGATTTTGATTTTGGTGAACTTCTCATACTGAAAACCCCTTAAGATAAGTCTAAGAAGCACATTGGCGTTTGACAAGCGAAATTCCCTTCGTAAGAATGGCCTTTTTTTCAAGGAGTTCAAAATGTCTCAAGATATTATTTACACCATGAAAGGTGTTTCCAAAATTTATCCTCCTCAGCGCTATGTGCTGAAAAATATCTACCTGTCCTATTTTTATGGAGCAAAAATTGGAGTGCTAGGTTTGAATGGCTCTGGAAAATCTACCTTGCTTCGAATTATGGCTGGCGAAGATAAGGATTTTATCGGGGAAGCATTTCCATCACGGGATTTTAAGATTGGTTTTCTGAAGCAGGAACCCGAGTTGGACAATACAAAAACTGTGAAAGAAAATATTCTTGAAGGGATGGGCGAACTGCCAAAGCTTCTTCGTGAGTTTCAACAAATCAATGATAAATTTAGCGATCCGGATTTGTCTCCTGAAGCGATGGACAAGTTGATTGAACGCCAAGGTCAGGTTCAGGAAAAAATTGAAAACTTAGGCGGATGGGAAGTTGATCAAAAAATTGAATTGGCCATGGATGCTCTTCGTTGTCCAGATGGAGATTTGTCAGTGACAAATCTTTCAGGTGGAGAAAAACGTCGAGTGGCGCTGTGTCGTCTTTTGATGAGCGAGCCTGATATTTTACTTTTGGATGAGCCAACGAATCATTTGGATGCAGAAAGCGTTGCTTGGTTAGAACAGTATTTAGCTCGGTTTCCAGGAACCGTTATAGCTGTGACCCATGATCGCTACTTCTTGGACAATGTGGCTGGCTGGATTCTGGAGCTTGATCGTGGAGAGGGAATACCTTGGAAAGGGAATTATACGTCTTGGTTGGAACAAAAAGAAAAACGAATGGCTCAAGAGGAAAAAGACAGCAGTCGTCGACAAAAAACATTAGAGCGAGAATTGGAGTGGGTGC
>CAZFSX010000259.1:0-2609 GCA_964522115.1 uncultured Pseudobdellovibrionaceae bacterium
GTTATGCGGTGGTTGATGGGATCGTGCAACGAAGCCGTGCTCGAGGTATCGTGGAAGGGAAAAATCAAAATGGTTGTGTTCTTCAATACGTCGAACGATCTGAGGACGTGGTCCCTGGTGACATCGTCATCACCAGTGGAATTGACAATATTTTCCCGAAAGGATTTCCCGTCGCCGTGGTCGAATCCGTCGAAAACAAAACCACCAGTGTTTCCGTCAAAGTGGAATTAAAACCTTTGGTAGATCCACTGAAGGTGGAAGAAGTTTTTGTCATTTTAAATGCTGCCAATGAAGATTATACAGAAGCCTTGTTTGGCACGCCTGCCAACCATTCCAATTTATCGACACCGGCCTCTGGGGATGTGAAAAAGTGAAATGGAAAAGCCTGCACGCTTAAGTATTCAAAGTGTTTTTTGGTTTCAAATCTTTGGATCTATCACAGGCCCAGCCTTGTGGTTTGGACTTTTTGTCTATTTGATCCTAGAACGAGATGAAAAAGAAAATTTATTTATTATTTATGCTCTTTGTCTTTTGATTTTACCTTTTACGGCGATGACACTTAAAATTTTACTTCTGAGCTTTATGATTCTTTATTTTGTTTTACGTTTCTTCAAGGAACGAGTTTATGTCCCAGGTCTTCGTTTTTTTATCACAGCAAATTTTCTATCCTTGATCTTTTTTCATCTGCTGACTTACCTCTTGTCTCGCCAATTAGATCGAATTCCTGCGGAATTAGAATTGGGCCCACGACTTCTTCAAGTGATTTTATCGACTGCCCTTTGCCCATGGGCCTTTTATTTTATGAAATGGCTGGATCGATGGTCATGGCCAATTTTATCGATGGACGCAGGAGCTTCCAGTGAGTAGTCAAGAATTTATCGCCAACCCTGAAGAAACCAAAGAACTTCTCCCGCGCTACCGCCTATTTTACGTCGGAATTGGATTTGCGTTTTGCTTGATCCTTATCCGCCTATGGTATTTACAAATTTTGCAAGGAAGCGAACTTTTTGAATTCTCCAGCAAAAATCATTTGAAACAAAATAAAATCATGGCCCCTCGTGGATTGATCTTGGATCGCGATGGAAAAATTCTTGTTGAAAACCTGCCTGGATTTGAAGCTATTTTATCTCCTCAATACATTGAAAGCTTAGATGAGTTGGCGATGAAAATCGCACCCGTTCTGGGCACGGAACCCGAAAAAATTATCGCCAAGGTCCAAAAAAGTCGCAGGGCCAATGGCCCCTTCGCCACCATCAAAATCAAAGACAATCTGTCGCGGGATGAAGTGTTTCGTTTGAAACGCATGCGTTTGGATACTCCGGGACTTGAAATTCGAGAATCCATACTGCGCAGTTATCCTCTGGGTCCCAATGGAGCTCAGCTGTTCGGCTACGTCGGCGAGATTTCCAAAGAGCAAAAAGAGCGATACAATCAGAACTACAAAGGCACGATGAGTTTTGAACAAGGGGATATCATCGGAAAATTTGGTCTGGAAGAAATTCTAGAACGAGACATCCGCGGCAAAGACGGTATCAGTTTTATCCAAGTCGATGCCAAGGGCCGTGAAACCAGCAGTCAATCTCCCACGATCTATGGAGAAAAAATCCGTGATCAAATCCCTGATACCGGCAACAGTGTTGTTCTGACATTGGATAAAGAAATCCAAGAAGCAGCTCATCACTCCTTCACTGCAGGCAATCGCATCGGCGGTGTAGTCGCAATGAGAACCAATGGTGAAGTCTTGGCTTGGATCAACAATCCCTCCTTTGATCCCAATGAATTTTCCACGGTGATTTCTCCTCAAACATGGAGTCGCCTGATCAATGATCCCTTCAAACCTTTACGCAACAAAGTGATTCAAGATCATAATTCTCCAGGATCGACATTTAAACCATTGGTGGCCTTAGCGGCTTTGGAAGAAAAAGTTGTCACTCCCACAACGGTGATCAACTGTCCTGGAGCTCTTCGTTTCGGTGGTCGTCCTTATCATGATCACTACAAACCAGGCTTTGGAAATATCACCATCTTCGAAGCTCTGGAAAGATCCAGCAACGTTTTCTTTTACAAGATGGGCATTCAGTTGGAAGTCGACAAGATGTACAACTATATCAGTCTGCTTGGATTGGGCACTCGCACGGGCGTTGAAATTCCCCATGAAGTTCCAGGCTTGATGCCCAACAGTGAATGGAAAAAAAGAGTCAAAGGTGAAGAATGGCAACCAGGAGAAAACCTGAGTACCGCCATTGGACAGGGTTATGTTTCTGTGACACCTCTGCAAATGGCTGTGGCTTACAATACGATTGGACTTGAAGGAAAAGTTTATCGCCCCTTTATTATTAAAAAAATCATCAACCGCGATGGAAAAGTTTTGAAAGAATCTCAACCCACATTGGTTCGAGATATCACCCAAAAACAACCCAATGGATATTCGATTTCCGTGGAAACTTTTAAAACCGTGAAAGAGGGACTTCGCCGTGTGGTCAATGGAGATCATGGAACCGCTCGTTTCTTAAAAATTCCTGGAGTGCAAATGGCAGGAAAAACAGGAACCTCGCAGGTGCGAGAATTTTCTGCCGATCAAATTTATGGCGACTGCCTATCTCGGCCCA
>CAZFSX010000259.1:2619-4144 GCA_964522115.1 uncultured Pseudobdellovibrionaceae bacterium
CCATCATGGGTGGTACATCGCCTTTGCTCCCGCTGATAAACCTGAAATCACGGTGGCGGCTTTGGCGGAACATTCTTGCCATGGAAATACGGGAGCAGGTCCTGTGGTGAAAGATATCATGGAAGCTTATTTTAAGAAGTATCATCCCGATTGGATTGAAGATGCCATTAAAAAAACGCAGAAAAAACCTGCGGTCAAAGCTCCTCAAGAACTTGATGATGAATAAGCAAAGGAGTCTTGCGTGGAATTAATGCAAGTCGAAGAACGTACCTTATTAAAACGTGTGGATTGGAATTTTGTTCTGGTCATTTTGGCTTTGAATTTGATTGGCCTGATCAACCTTTACAGCGCAACTCACGGACCCCACTCAAAAGATGTGGAGTCTTTATTTATTCAACAGATCGTTTGGCTGATTGCAGGATGGGGCGTCTTTTTTCTTGTGACCATC
Organism: uncultured Pseudobdellovibrionaceae bacterium; assembly: GCA_964522115.1. Lineage (GTDB taxonomy): Bacteria > Bdellovibrionota > Bdellovibrionia > Bdellovibrionales > Bdellovibrionaceae > CAZFSX01. The sequence goes on from CAZFSX010000259.1 coordinate 3,068, forward strand.
GTAGATTATGCTTTCGTCAGTCGGATCGCTTTACCGATTTACATTTTAAATCTTGGAGCCATTATCCTGACGATGTTTCGAGGGACGGTGGCTCTTGGAGCTCAACGTTGGTTGGATCTTGGATTTTTTCGTTATCAACCTTCTGAAACCATGAAGCTTGCCCTGATCATGGTGATGGCTCGGTATCTTTCGCGAAGACCAATGACTCCTCAAGGAATGGGGTTGAAGGAACTTCTTGTTCCCCTGGTCATTTTAGGGATTCCCTTCGTCTTTGTTGTGGAACAACCAGATCTTGGAACAGCCCTTTTGCTTGCCGCCATTGGTGGAACCATGATCCTGTTTATGAAGATTCGAAAAAGCATTTTGATCATGAGTGTGCTTTCCATGATGGTGGCAGTCCCTGTGGCATGGAAATTCGTTTTTCGTGATTATCAAAAAAATAGGGTGATCAACTTTCTTTACCCTACCAATGATCCTCGGGGTTCTGGTTACAATAGCATTCAATCAAAGATTGCCGTGGGCAGTGGTCGCCTTCTGGGAAAGGGGTTTCGTAAAGGAACTCAATCCCAATTGGAATTCTTACCCGAACGCCATACCGATTTTATCTACAGTGTACTCAGTGAAGAGCATGGATTTGTGGGAAGCCTGACGACTGTTTCTTTATTTTGTATTTTATTCTTGATCGGCCTTCGTATTTCCGCCACGGCCAGGGATAAGTTTGGAGCCCTGATGAGCGTGGGAATTCTGAGTTATCTTTTTTGGCATATGTTCATCAATGTGGGCATGGTGATCGGAATTTTACCGATTGTAGGAGTCCCCCTTCCCTTGTTGAGTTACGGAGGATCCAGCATGCTGACAACCATGGCAGGCATGGGAATCATCTCCAGCGTCGCTTTTCGTCGTTTCTTATTCTAAGTATAAAAATTATTTGTGCCTATTTATCCCCCATTTCTGGATTAAGACTTCCTGTCTGAATCCAGATCTGCTATTGAAGGAACCTGCTTTGGATATCAAGGGGGGGCCACTTGAGAAGAAATAGTTTATTTTTTGCATTTCTACTTCTTTTTGTCTGCGGAT
>CAZFSX010000260.1:0-4133 GCA_964522115.1 uncultured Pseudobdellovibrionaceae bacterium
AGAACCGCAGGAAAGAATGTTGCTGATGAATCAGTTTCCACGTCATCAATGTTCGCACCATTGACATCACAAAAAGTTGCAATGCTAAAGACCTAAGTATTTGACCGGTCAGATGACTTTCCTGTGCGAGAAATCGTCCATGTTGAAAAAGGATCCTGACCAGATCCTCTGACATCATCCAAAGCCCCAAGGTCGCCGGAGCTATCCATATGAACATCGAAAAAAATCCATGAGTAAAAATTATCAATCGCTGTTCTTTATTTGCCGTTATCAAAGGCTGAGTCATCGCCAAGCAAGGACTGACGACGAATAAAGAAAATGGTAATTCCAACAAACGGTCACACAGATAAAAGTAGGATGGAAGTCCCTGTTGCGGAAGTCTTGCCACGGCCAAGATCTGCAACAAGGTCACCCATTGCAATAAAGATAAAGGAAGTAAAATGAATGGCAATTGCAAGAACCATCGAATCTGGGCCCCATCAGGCCATACAAGAAACTTCTTTTGAAAGGGAAGATTCCAGGGTGTTTTCCAAATATCAATGTTCCAAATTTTTGAGGCATACAAGATAACCATCAAACCACCCACAGCCACGCCCCAAGATAATCCCATGGGCCAATTTCCCCACCAAGCCAAAATGGTCGAACTGATCATAGCTATATTTAAAAACACGGGTGCCACTGCTGGTGTTCGATAGTCCCCTTGCAAATGAAGCCTGGCCGTTTGAAAAGAAAAGTAAAACCAACATCCAATCATGATCACCATGGGGTAAAAAAACTTTTCTACCCTTGCTTCGACCCCTATCATGGGTCCTAACGATGGTCGTCCGATGAAATTCGATAAAATATGGCTAAGACTGATCACCAATGCCATCAAAAGAAAGCTTCCAAGAAGAAATAAAAATCGTAGTTGAGGCAATTCAGCATCGAAGCCACGGCCCCATCGACTTTGAATTTCTTGGGAAACGGCCCCTTCTCCAAAATAACGACGGAAAAAGTGGGGACCACGAAAAGCTAAAACCCAGGCGTCTGTGATCAGCCGTTCAAATAAGGCCGTCATCATAGAATCGCGCAAAAAACCAGCGATGCGACTGATCCCTGTTCCCACACTTTGATCCATCGCATTTTTTTTAAAACTTTTCTGCCATTCCTTCTTGGAATCCTGAAGCTTCGTCATTCCCAGTATTTGTCACCCTTCCACGGAAAAAGCACCCTTAAAAATTTTATCTTGCTAGGTCCCCAGGCCTGTGTTATCAAAACACATTCTGCAATTCAGCTTTAATTTGGGAGGTTATCCTTGGCAAATCATAAATCTTCAGAGAAAAGAGCACGCCAGTCTTTGAAAAAAGCCGCTCGCAACAAGAGTGTTAAAAATCAGGTAAAGACTCAAGAAAAAAGCCTTCTTGCTGCTCTTGAAAAAAAGGCAAAATCTGCCCCTGAGTTGCTTGCTGCTTATACAAGCAAAATCATGAAAGCTGCTCGTAAGGGCGTGATCAGCTCAAAAACGGCATCTCGTAAAGTTAGCCGCTTGAGCAAACGTACTTCAGCATCTGCAAAATAGTTTCTATTTTTCATTTGATTGAAAAAAAGCGTACTGAGAACCAGTGCGCTTTTTTTGTTTGGTTTATCCAACGACTTACTTTGCTGTAGAGACAAAGTGACGAATTTCCCTGCGGTGAGAAAATTTTAAGTTCTCAAATGAAATTCCGTAAGAATAGGGATTACTAAAATCCTCACGTTTGGAAATATTTCGAACGGCTCCTCGAACGCAGACAAAATCTCCTCCGGGAATTTGAAAATTCACAACGATATTTTGCCCCACATCGATGGGAATATCTAAATTCAAAAGCAAGCCACCTTCCCCCACCTGTGCACCTTCTGCAAAATGATAGGCTCCTCGATATAAAAGTCCCACAGTGTGTTTAAACTCTCGACGGGGATATTTTCTTCGAAAATCATCTTTAGCTTTGATTGATTTCTGCGTCGTCATGCCTCTTTATCGGCACTCCAAAGGATTCTCATAAGCCAGACAGGGCACAAATTTTTAAGACCAAGGTCTCTAAATAAAAATGTGTGGGAAGAACTGGTGCTTTCAAGTTTCGATCAGCATCAGACAACAAAACAAGGGCCCTTTCTAAAGAATGAACGGACCAAAGTTTGGCTTGCTGCAAATAATTGGAAATAAAATAGGGGGGCACCTGTGCATATTGAGCTAATTTTGCACCCTGAAGACCCTCTGCCTGCCCCTGCTTCAACAGAATTAACAACCGCAAATGACGAGCCGTCATAGATAAAATTCCAAGCTCATTCTGACCCTGCTCAAGAAGGGAGTTTAAATGGGAAAGAGATTGAACTTTTTTTGCCTCTCCTAGAGATTTTGTAAAATCAAAAATATTTTCTTCACGACGACGAGAAACACACGCATCCACGTCTTCGATTTCCACATCTTTTCGGCTCCCCAGGTACATCTCTAATTTGCGGATTTCAGCATCTATTTCCACAAGAACAGAACCAACCAATTGATGCAAACGATGGGAAGCCTCTTCCGAAAAGGTCAAGCCTCGCGAATTTGCAATATGCCGGATCCAAGAAGGGACTTGATTATCAAAAGGCTTTTTAAATTCGCAATGTAGAGCATATTCCGTCAGCAATTTAAAATATTTTTTCCTCTTATCAGGAGTCCTTGTTGTCAAAAGAAGAACCGTCATCGGAGTCGGTTCTTTCACCAAGGGTTCTAAAATATCCCATTCTTTGTCCTTCAATTCATGAACTTCTTTGACCCAAATTACTCTTTGGGAACACAGCATGGGTAAAGTCTGCAGCTCATCCCGCAATTCACCAATATCAACTTCAGGAGCATAATAAGATCGATAATTAAACTCGTCCACTCCCTCTGATAAAATCCCCTGTTTCAAATACTGAGATGCGTGCTGCAACAAATAATCTTCTTCACCGTACAAAAAGAAAACCCCAGGCAAGTCTTTCTTTTTTAATCGATCTGCCATGAGCGTGTAAAAATTTTGAGCATCCATTCCTGATTTGGAGGATGCGGAATGAGATTTTGTAGGAGCAGCCATAGCTTCTTTCTAAAACTTTTCAGTCAAACGATCACGAGCCTCTGCCATGATGTCGGCAGCAATAATACGAATGTTCTGCCGTCGAGCAGATAAATTGTAAAGAGGATTCACAGAGTTGATACCCGCCGTCGCCACCTGAGGGGCCGTGTAGGTGCGTTCTCCGGAAAAGGATTGAGTCCATATCACTTCATTTTTCGCTTTGTTTCGCAACTGCAAACGAACATCCGCTGTGATCCGATAAATCGTAGCCAACACAGTTCCCGATGGCAAGTGGGGCAACTGATCAGAAGTTGCTGCAGCATTGTATTTGATCGAAATCACGGTGCCCTCCAAGACAACCTCGGAACTTTCTGAAGGAACGACTTCCACCGTGCGCGATTTTGCAATCTCCTGAATCAAAGCATTGGTAAAATCCAATTCAACCCCTACTTCCGGAGATAAATTTTGAAACATTGGTATCCCCACAAGACGGGTTTCTCCGGGTAAAGTACGATCTTTTTTGCCCACAACATAAGCACACCCTGAAATAAAAAAAAGAAGCATTGGGCAAACGAAAAAAACTTTTCCATATTGGAACCAAGTTCTGAAACCAGAATGTAAATTTTGTATAAACTTTGTATGGAAGCGAAAAACTTTTGGGTATTTCATTTACAAGGCCTTCCTTCTCACATAAAGTGAGCCCCTATGGAAAAAAACTATAGTGTGTTGGCACCTGGTCCTGTCAATCTCCATCCTGCAGTTCGCGAAGCATTGTCGCAACCGATGATTCACCACCGCACACCCGAATTTGACCAAATTCTTCAAAAAGCTCTTTCTGGATTAAAAAAAATTTTTCAAACGGAACAACCTGTTTTTATTTTAAACAGCACCGGCTCTGGGGGCATGGAAGCGTTAATGGTGAACACCCTGACTCCGGGTCAGGAAATTGTGGTTGTTGATTCTGGAAAATTTGGAGAACGCTGGGTTGAAATGGCAGAAAGCTTCGGCTATATCGTTCATCGATTGAAAATTCCCTGGGGAAAATCTGTGGAACCAGAACAAATCACAGCCGTGCTGGAT
>CAZFSX010000261.1:0-2761 GCA_964522115.1 uncultured Pseudobdellovibrionaceae bacterium
ACCGGTGTCCATGGATGATGAAAGCGGAACTGACCCGCAAGAACCAAAGTCCAAAGGCCCGCGCAAATAAAAAAAGCCTCTATCAATAAAGGAGAAACTTGTGATCCAAGGCGTTGGATCAAAAGATCCACAACGGCTGGCACGGATGCCGAAGAGGCTAATTGGGAATCATTTGATCGAACGCTCATAAATCACCTTAGGCTAAATGTTTGTTGATTAAATTCACGATGCTTTCCTTAGGGTGATTTCCCACAAGTTGTTCCACATCTTTTCCACCTTTGAATAAAATCATTGTAGGAATTCCTCGCACTCCAAACTTGGAAGGAGTATTTGGATTTTCATCCACATTGATTTTTACGATGCGCATTTTGCCGCCCATTTCAGCAGCAATTTCTTCGAGCTTTGGCCCCAAAGCGCGGCAAGGTCCACACCACTCTGCCCAAAAATCCACAAGAATTGGAACATTGGCCTGAAGAACATCTTTTTCAAAATTCGCATCACTTGATTCTTGAGTATTTGCACCCATAAAGATTTCCTTTCATCATCCTGAAATCAGATCACTGGAATGATTAGGAACAGACTATAAGAGCTTCCCACCTAGGTCTAGGTTCGACCATGAGTATTATTCTTGATCTTCACCCTTGTCGCTGTCTTTGCGAAACATGGCCTCGACGAATTTTCGTCGCAATTCATCCTGGGAATCAAGATCCTCTGAGCTCCAGCTTTTCTTTAATTCCTGATGCACAGCGCGTGCATCTTTTGAGGACATTGTTACTTTGGTATCAATTTTTTCTTTGGACAAATATTCGGAGTATTTCTTCTTACGATCGGGATCTTGCATCTTCACTGGCGGCTGGTTGCGAATACTGGAATTTCCAGCTTTTTTTCCCTTAGCACTTGAACCTGAAATATTCACCACATAAGACTGTGCTTGAGAAGAAGAACCCGTCGCCGAAGCTGCGGAAGAAGCCCCTGATCCTGAAAGATGTTCTCCAAGCCCACCATAGGACATACCTACAGCACCACGCGCTTGGGTCTTCATGTATTTATCCATCAAAGCTTGAGGTTCTAATCCTAGTTTTTTAGCAATGGCTTCCATCAAACGAAGCGGCTCCACCGGCAACTCTAAAGCTGCATCCAAACGCATTTTCAAAAGATCTGCGGGAGGAATCTGAAAACCTGGCGGCAAAAGACAAATCACCTTGCCCTGCCACTTTGGTTGTTCTTGCATCTTTCGCCCCACATGAATGATATTCACCTTAGATCCAACTCCCTGAGCCAGAATCAGATCAGGACGAAATCCCAAAAGCTGTTGTGGAATTTGTTTTTCATTTTGAATTCCAAGAATATCCAAACCCACTTTCTTCAAGAAAGATTCGGTTCGGGTGAGCTCATGATAGTCTTCAAAAACAAGAAGTACTTTTTTCATCTTAGAATTATTCTGGCTGGGCTGATGGATCAGGTCAACGGATTCTCGTTGAGAAATCGGCCAGGTCTATTTATACTTTCTTCACACAAGGAGCAAAAACCTGTTTCATTTCCCTAAAAAAGCCATTCAATATATTTTTTTCGAAATGATTCCTTCATTTTTGACGGGACTGTTAGTTTTTATTTTCATTCTGCTTATGTTTCAAGCCCTTCGTCTAACAGAGTTTGTGCTTGTTCATGGTGTGCAAGGAAAGACAATTTTAGAAATCATCATGTACCTTTCTGTTAGTTTTCTTCCAGCCCTGTTGCCGATGAGTCTTTTGTTCGCCGTCTTACTGACCTATGGACGACTCAGCCAGGAAAGTGAAATGGTCGCACTGAAGGCCTGTGGACTCTCTTTGTTCTCCATCACGCTCCCAGCTCTTTTTTTAGGAATTCTTGTCTCTTACTTCTCTGCACAGACCTCTTTCGAAATTGCGCCATGGGGAAATCGTCAGTTTGAACTTTTAATGACGAAGTTAGGAAACACCAAAGCCGGAGCCGCCATCAAAGAAGGAACTTTTTCAGAAGGATTTTTTGACTTGGTTATCTACGCCAATCAAGTGGACAGCAAAAAATCGCTGCTATCGAAAGTCTTCATTTACGATGAAAGACAAGGCAGCGCCCCTCTGACCATTTTTGCTAAAACAGGAAAAATTGTTCAAGATCCTTTGCAGCCGGGACACTCAGCCCAACTCATTTTGTACGATGGCAAAGTTCACCGCAAAGGAGAAACCCACACCATCGTGAACTTTAAGTCCTACAATATTCGCCTCAACGATCCCATCAAAGAGGAAACTCGCGCAAAATCTCCTCCGTCTTTGACCTTTCATGAAATCCAACAAAATTTGAAAAATCCTCCAAGCACAATGAATGAGGATGATCGTCGAACTTTAGAAACCGAATTTCATAAGCGAATCGCGATGAGCCTTGTCTGCATCGTCTTCGCGGCACTGGGTGTGGGACTTGGCACAACGACAGATCGCCGAAATCAAAAACAAAGCGGAATGATTTTATGTATTCTTCTTGTTGTTGGTTATTGGATTTTGTACGTCAGCTGTGAAGGACTTGCTCGCAGCGGAAAACTTCCGGCCTCCATTGCGATATGGATTCCTAATTTTATTTTTTCATGTCTTGCGATTTGGGGACTTCGAAAAGCGAGGTAATCTAGGTTTTCAGGGCGGGACTCATTGGCAGAGTGGACTTCGATAAAAACGAGCGATGCAGCAGCTTCCTTACTACCATGGTCTTCCTTGACCACATCGCCCCTCCCTTAAGTTAAGTGTAAGATCAT
>CAZFSX010000261.1:2771-4132 GCA_964522115.1 uncultured Pseudobdellovibrionaceae bacterium
TCAAAATCTTTTTTCAGATAATTTCATTTTTTTTATTTTCTTTGCTGCGATAAAAAACAAAGGCCGTATTTAGTGGATTCTTTTTCAAGATATCCACTAAATACGGCCTTTATTCTTAAGTTTCTTGATTTTTGTTGTGCGCTGTTTTTCATCATGCACAGAGCAATGAAACCACAAAAAATGCGAAGTCCTAACCGCGAAAGAATTCGTGGCGCATATCCTTGGGTAATTTTTTGTAAACATTGTTTAAATGAGTCTTCAAAGTGGCGCGAGAAATAAACAACTTCTCGGCAATCTCTGAATTTGTTGCTCCTTTGATAATGAAGGACATGATTTCTAATTCTCGGGCAGTTAATCCCTTACCCTTCAAATAAGACATTTGAGCATCATGTTTGTCTTCCAACGGGTACAACAATGTCGTCATATTAAAGCCATCATTGATAACCACAGCATCAACACGTTGACCATCAACGCTTTTATTACTTAAGGGGCGCATTCCTTCTGTGAAAGCTGTGCAGTTTTCTGATATCAAAAACTGATCCATACAACCCTTTCCACAAATGGTGCCTTCCTGATTTCCGCAAATCTGTTTACAAAGAGCATTTTGATGAAGGACTTTTTTATCACTATCCTTAATACAAATACCGATATCCACACCTAAGGTGCGCACAGTATCTGTTTCTTGAAAACTATCCAGCGTCTTTTCTTTTCGCTTCTGCATTGGTAAATGATCCATTTCTATCCTCCACCAAGGGGTCTATGCACATCGTATGCCAAAATGCGCAAAGCTCTGGTGAAGAAATTCTAAAGTCTGAGAACTGACACTTTCCTGAATTCTTGCCTGGGAGGCAAGTAATTCGACATCCTGACATCCCTGGGTTCGAACTTCCTGAAGATAAAATCTTTGGGCCTTTAGTTCCTTTAAATCTTTCGTTATTTCAATAAGATCCGCATCATTCAACAAACTTGAATGAAGGCTTGTTCGAAACTCATAAGGGACTCCCGACTCCATCAAAAGCTGGGCGGACTGTCTGGCCACACCTCCACTGCCACGGATCAAGGTCACCTTCTCATACTTTTGAAAAGGGGCCTTCATGTCGAAACCGACCCAATCCAGTTTGGGTAATAATTTCCCAAGTGTCGAAGGAACAGCCCCTGCCGTATGAAGAGCCACCTGAAAACCCAATTCTTTCACACGATCCACCGCGAGCAATAAATCAGGGTGCAATAAAGGCTCACCACCACTGAAAACAACAGCATCCAAGAGTCCACGCCTTCTTTTTAAAAAACTCTCAACATCCTTCCAATCAAGAGTTCCCTTTTCCTGCAAACTCCACAGATGAGTGTTATGACAATAACGG
>CAZFSX010000262.1:0-4128 GCA_964522115.1 uncultured Pseudobdellovibrionaceae bacterium
AATCAGCCTGGAGATAAAGCCATTGCAGAAGAATATGGAACGAAGAGTTTCATGAACTTAAATATGCAAGCTGATAGAACAGAGTCTTCTTATATTAAAAACTCTAAACCCTTTTATGCATTAGAAAATCAATACTTGTTGGATAGTGTTGACACAAATTTAGCAGATAAAATACATGTGGAATTTCATGAAATTCTGGGGCATGGATCTGGTCGCTTTGTTTTTGGTGCATCTTTGTCAATGTTAAAATAACTTTATAGTCCTGGAGAAGAGGCCAGAGCTGATACAGCATCACTTTTTCATTCCCTAGATCCAGAGCTAGGAAAGCTTGGAATATTACCTGCTGGAATGAGTTCACAAATGATTGTTGATCTTCAAAAGATGGTCGTATTGCAGTTTTTTACAGATCATTTAAAAAAATACGACCGACTGCCCGATCAAGAACATATTCAGCTGCAACAGGCCCATATGTGGGGGAATCAAGTGATGCTGAATTTTATGTTAGAAAAAGGTGCTCTCTCTATTCGTCTTTCGAATGAAGGTGTTCCTTTTGTTGAACTGCAAGATATGGCTTTTGCTCGTAAAACTTTAGGAGAGCTTTGGGCGATTCTGCAAACAGCTATTTCCACAGGAAATTATGATTTACTGAAAGAGTTGTTTGATAGTCATGGTTATTTTGGAAAAGCCCATCAAAAATGGAAAGCTGGAATACAAAAACAGTTAAGAATTCAAAATCCTGCACGTGAAGTTTTATTTCTTAATCCTAAAATTGAGCCCATAGTGTTGAATGGAAAAATTATTGATGCACAGATGCGTTTTCGCCATCCCAATGCCAATCCAATTGAAAATGCGATCAATGAGTATCTTGAACATTTTGAAATAGTTAAAGAGGAGCAGAAATCAATTTTAAAATACTCTAAGAAGAGTCAAGACTTGGGTTTGAATCTGGAAGAAAAATTGATTGAAGAAAATAAAAATCAAATCCTCTGCGATCAAATCTTTGCTCGCTAATCAAAGAAGCGAGAAGTCTCTTCTGGCTTCTTGCTTCTTGCTTTTCCATATTGCTCAAGAATTCGTCGTTGTTAAACTCTAAATTTATTGTTTGGGAACTTTATGGATGAAGGTATTCCCTACCTAATGTCTCAAATTGAACTGGAAATTGCTGATATAAAAAGTGGATGTAGCGCTTCCAATTGTGATCATTTTTAAGTATTTGCAGACCGTGCAGTTGTTGGTCTTGATTGCTCCAGCAAATTTTTCCTTGAAGAGATTAGGCAATATTTTTCAGAGAAATACTTTGTCTTCTAGGTAAAGTAATGATGAATCGAGTGTGAGGATGGTTCTGATCATAGACAAGCTTTCCTTGGTGGGCTGAAGCGATTCCTTGAGAAATACTGAGTCCTAGTCCCATTCCTTTGCCAATCTCTTTGGTTGTAAAAAAGGGTTGCATGATTTTATCTATCAGAGTTGATGGAATTCCATGTCCACTGTCTGTCACGACGATAGAGATTTCATCTGTTGCTTCATGGACATCGATATGAATCCATTTCTCTGGTAGAGATTCAATGGAGTCCAAAGAGTTGTTCAGAAGATTCATTAAAATTTGAGAAATTTGTGAATTTCTACATTCAAGGTCGGATTCAAGTCCCATCGGAAATTTTAAGTCAATACCATGATTTTTAAATTTTTCCATACATAGCTTAACGGTATCATCAATGATACTTTGTATTGGAGTAGGGGCCATGCTTTCATCAGAGGCTTCTCTTGAAAATGATCTTAACCCACTGACTACAGTTGATATACGTTCGACAGATTCTTCGATTTTTTCAAATTGTTGTAAGAGTTTGTCTCCATCAAAATCACCGGATAAGTATTTCCGGCGAATTTGTTCGACTTTTCCTTTAATGACAGCCAGAGGGTTATTGATTTCGTGTGCAATACCACCTGACATTTCGCCTAATGACATCATCCGACTGCTAGAGATCATTTGAGCCCTTTGCAATTCAATTGTTTGAAGAAGACGTTTTTGCTCAGTTAAATCTTCAGTCATACATAAAAAACCAATAATTTCGTCTTTGTCATCGGTGATGCCAGTGACACAAAGTTTTCCAATAAACTTACTTCCGTCTTTGCGAATACAATTCCATTCATAATAGTCAATTCCATGTGCTTTTGTTTTTGTTGTAAAAACGTCAAAACCTGGGTCTACTTTTTTTCCAAGCTCTTTGGAAAGATCTTGCGATCTTTGAATAATTTCTTGTAATTCATAGAAAATAGTTGGTGATAATTTTCCAACAGTTTCAGTTGAAGAATAGCCGAACATTTTTTCGGCAGCTTTATTGAATGTCGATATAATTCCTTCAAGGTTGGTGGTAACAATGGCATAATTGGCGCCATCCATGACAGCATTTTGCCACTTTAAATATTGACTGATTGATTGTTTTGCTTGGACTCTTGCTGTAATTTCATAGCGAATTGCCATAAACTGATGAATTTTTCCTTCGGAATTTTTTAATGGAATAATTGTCGTATCAACCCAGTATTGCTGACCCTTTTTACTCCGATTACAAATTTCACCATTCCAAACATTTCCGGCTGATATTGTTTGCCACATATTTTCAAAAAAAGATCTTGGATGAATTCCTGAGATTAGAATTCGGTGATTTTTTCCAATTAATTCATCTTCATCGTACCCTGATATTTCACAAAATTTTTGATTCACATAGGAAATTTTTCCGTGACGATCTGTAATTGCTACAATCGAACAGGCATTCAGTGCCTCGAAGTGGGCGTGCGCAATTTGTTTTTGATGAGCATAATTTTCAGATATTTGCTTAATTTCAGCAAGATCTTCAATTGCCAAAAATATATGTTCGGATTGGTTCTTTGACATCTTTGAAACTGAGGAAACTCTTCCCCATAAGAATTTTCCTGATTTTGAAAGGAATCGAATTTCTTTTTTTGAAATGGTTGAGTTTCTTACGTGAAAAGATTGGATTGATTTTTTTAAATACAATGCGTCTTCGGCATGGATTAAATCCAAAAGAGGTGTCTTATAAAGTTCCGATTCTGAATATCCAAGCCATTGGCAAGTGGAATTATTAAATTGATGGATCAGTATGTTTTCATCCACAGACAAAATATACGTTGGTACATTCTGAAAAAGATCCCAATATTGGGATTCAATATTGTTGGATTCGGTCAAGTCTCGGATCACACATAAAATTCCATTTACTTTTCGAAGACTAGATTCGCTTTGAATGGTAGGGGATGTATCAAAAAGTGGTTGCACTCGAACAGTCATTGTCTTTAATGCGCCATTATTCAAATGAAATTCAGTATTAAACTGAACATCTTCACCTAGAATAGCTTTTGCAAGAAAAGGCATACAACGACTCATGGCTTCGGCACCAAGGATTTCCATTAGATTTTTTCCAACGGCAGTATTTGCTGGCATTTCTATCCAGTTTTCGAAAGTTTTATTGATGTAATTCAGCCTTAGGTTGCAATCAAGAATAGAAACCAGTTGGGGGAGTTGATCGATAATGCTTTCTACTTGTTCATTAAAAATAAACCGACGCACGAAGTACTCCTTCTTTCAGCATATCGGTTGTTTGTTCTTGAAGTTCAATCATGGAAGTAGATCTTAATTTAGAATTAGTCCCAAGGGGGAACGATGAGGTTAATTGAGACAGTCTTTGGCTCATCGGCTTTATAGGATTGATCATCAATGGAGGTTGATGCTTAATTTTGAGATGGGCACTAGGTTGTTTTCTGTGAAGTTGGGACTTACTTTGCTTCTTCGAAAATTTGATGAATCCTGCATTTTATGACCTTGCAGATCGACAAAAGGTTAAAGATTTCAGAATGTTATGATAGTTTTGCAAGGTTTTTTAATTATTTCTACCTATTTTCAAAAAAATGTGTCATAAGATGGGCTTCAGTCGTTCTCGTAGTTCATTAGATACGCTTTTGTCTTCTGTGAATGGCAACCCCAACGCTTTTATAGGAGGCACAAATGGGAAAAAAACTTTACGTCGGAAACCTTTCTTACTCTGTTGATTCAAATCAATTGAGCGACCTTTTTGCACAAGTTGGTACTGTTGATTCAGCCAATGTTGTTATGGA
>CAZFSX010000263.1:0-4121 GCA_964522115.1 uncultured Pseudobdellovibrionaceae bacterium
CGACCATTTCGTCAGAGCCCAAAGACTGATGCAGTTTTCGAATGTCGTACTCGGCTCGTAAAAGCAAAAAGGGGTTCCTCCTTCGGGACCCCCTTATTGTGCTTCAATCTTTGACTCTTGAAAAGTCTAAAAAAATAGCAGATTTACTCTCTGAAAACTTACTTTAAATTGACGCGCTCGACGTATTCCCCAGTTTGGGTATCAATACGCAAAACATCGCCTTCATTGATATGCAAAGGCACATGGACAATAAGTCCAGTTTCAAGAGTGGCTGGCTTGCTTCCGCCTGTCACAGTATTTCCACGAACGCCAGGGTCCGTTTGTGTCACTTTTAAATGAACAGCTTTGGGCACATACACAGCCACTGGTCGATCATTGAAAATAGTGATATTGACTTGAAGATTTTCTGTCAGATAGTTGACAGCATCATCAATATCGCCGGTGGTGACACAGATTTGTTCAAAATTGGTCTGATCCATAAAGTTGTACCCAGTTTCATCTTTGTACAAATAGGTCATTTCTCGGTTGAGAACGTCAGGGACTCCAAATTTTTCCCCGGATTTGAAAGTTTTCTCGTAGTTTTGTCCAGTCAACATATTGCGCAATTTTGTGCGGGTAAACTGATTGCCTTTACCTGGCTTAACGTGTTGAAAATCGACCACGACGTAGGGTTGGTTGTCTTCCAAAAGAATTTTAAGACCTTTACGAAAGTCTGATAAATCGTACATAACTAAGATCCTTCCTGAATTTTTTTCGCACTATATCCTGACACCACCACGGGCCGTCAACAAGCTTCATGCAGGAAGGGATTGGAATCGGTGCAGTAATTTTTCCAAAATCTTCAGTTTTTTTTCACGAACAAGGTCAGATCTGGATATGAGATCAGAGGAGGGGGGGGCATCCTCTTGGGATTCCTCTTCGGGGAATAAGAGTTTTCTTCTTTGGTGCAGTTGCGGAGATTCAGAAAATTGGGTTTCAGCCTCTAGATAGGTTGTTTTTGCTTTTTCCAGATTATTGCGAACTAAAAAAGCATCGATCAGGGAAAGGTATCGTTCAAGGGCTCGACCAGAAGATTTCTGTTGAGATTGTGTTGCTTTATTTTGTTGCAATGGTTGCAAGGGGGTTGCTGTAAAAAACAAAGGATCTTCATTTTTTTCCAAAGATGGGCCCAGATTATGCTGGGAAAGAATATCATGATGCAGAGCTTGCATTTGAAAGAGTTCATCTTCATATTCATCCGCCGTCAGACTCTCTAACTTTTCAACGGCGCGTTGAGCGATGGCGTGTTGAGGATTCAGGAACAGAACCATTTTGAAATTTTTCAATGCTTGCTTGGCTTGTTTATTTTCTAAAAAAGATTGAGCTAAAAGTTGATAGGCTAAAATATTTTCTGGAGTCAGACGGATCGCTTTTTCCAGAAAGACTTGAGCTTCCGAGGGGTTTTTCATCTCGAGCAGAACACGTCCAAGGGCCACCAGGCCGCTGACGTAGTCAGGATGTTTTTGCACGCCCTGTCGAGCGACTTGTTCCGCTTCTTTTAGCATTCCCATTTCTCGGTACGCTTCAGCCAGGGGAGCAAAGACTTTCGAATTGGGATCTCTTGCAAAAATTTTCTGATATTTTTCAATATTTTCTAAATGAATGGAGTTCACAAAATCCCCCTTCAGATTAAGACTGACACGCCGGGACTGACTTGGCAAGTTGGCAACAGATCATGGACAGAATTCTTAGAAGCTGGCAGTTTGAAAGAGGTTGTTTGGCTGATGTACAGAAAGGTGAAGGCGTGCGCATACTTGGAATCGATCCAGGATCTCGAGTCACAGGTTATGGTGTTATCGATGTGGATCTTCAGATGCATCAAGGCCGCGAAACAATTCAATCCTACGGTGTGATTGAGTTGGATTCCAAGCAGACTTTTCAACGACGGATCTTTGAGTTGGGTCAGTGCCTTCACCAGATTTTAGAAAAGTATCGACCACAGCATGTTGTGATAGAGGGGATCTTTCTGGGAAAAAATGCCGACAGTGCCTTTAAGTTGGGTCATGCTCGAGGTGTTTGTTTGTATCAGGCCCAGTTGATGGAAGCCCAGGTCTATGAATATGCAACTCGAGTGGTAAAAAAAGCAGTGGCAGGAACAGGTTCGGCGACAAAAGAAGATGTAGAAATGGCATTACGTCGTTTGTTGGGTGTGGGGCCCTTGCGTCCCTTGGATGCATCCGATGCCTTGGCGATGGCGGTCTACCATGGGCAACAAATGCGTTGGAATCTGGCCTTGCAGCAACAAAATCAAAGACAGGATCGAGGACACGAATGATTGCATACTTGCGTGGTAAAATTTTGGATGTGGATTCCGAGCAACTTGTTTTATTGGCTCAAAATGTGGGGTACGAAATAACTTGCTCCACATCCACTTTGGCCGATTTGCAATTGGAAACAACAGAGGCCGAGATCGCCATGTGGATCTATACCCATGTCAGAGAAGATGCCTTGCAGTTGTTTGGATTTGCCTCTCGTGAAGAGAAACAGTTTTTTCTATCTCTATTGAAGGTGAATGGAATCGGTCCTAAGTTGGCCATCAATGCGATGTCGGGCGCTTCGGTCGATCAGATCATCAATATGATTGAACAAGAAGATGTTAAAGCTTTATCGAAACTTCCGAAAGTAGGAAAAAAAACTGCGGAACAAATGATTTTAACTTTAAAGGGAAAACTTGTGCTGTCGAAAGATTCTTCAGGCAAAACAATGATCCTCGGTCCAAAAAAAGATGCAACTTCGGCTTTAATGAATTTAGGTTTTCGTTTGCAGGATGTGGAATTTATATTGAAGGAAGTTCCAGATTCTATGTCTTTGGAAGAAATGATTCGCCACGGATTGTCGGCACTTTCTCAACCGCACTTATTGAAATAGAGAGGAGTCTCTTGTGGCACGCATTTTAGAGGCAGATATTTTTGAATCTGAAAAAAGTTGGGAAAATCAACTGCGTCCTCATGTGTTTGAGGATTTTCCAGGACAAGATGAAGTGAAGGAAAAACTTCTGGTTTTTGTTCAAGCAGCGAAAGCAAGAAAGGAACCACTGGATCACGTTCTTCTCAGTGGGCCTCCAGGATTGGGAAAGACAACTTTGTCTCAAATTTTGGCAGCAGAATTGGGCGTCGAATGCCGAGTCACATCAGCTCCGGCCTTGGATAAAAAAGGGGATTTGGCAGCTGTTTTGACCAGTTTAAAACCTTTCACTGTTTTATTCATTGATGAAATTCATCGGCTGAGTCGTTCGATCGAAGAGTATTTGTACACAGCCATGGAAGATTATTACATTGATATTGTTACAGGCGAAGGCATGGGGGCTCGCTCCATGAAGTTTCAGTTAGCACCCTTTACATTGATTGGTGCCACAACTCGCGCAGGAATGTTGAATGCTCCTTTTCGTGATCGATTTGGAATTATCGAACGTTTGCACTTTTATGATCGAGCCAGTCTTGAAAAAATCCTTTTGCGATCTGCCAGTATTTTGCAAATCCCTATTGAACCTGGAGGAGCCACGGAAATCGCACGTCGGTCTCGCGGAACTCCAAGGATTGCAAATCGTCTGTTGAAGCGTGTGCGTGACTACGCTCAAGTGAAAGGGCGTGGTGTGATTGACGAAGGCATCGCACAGTATGCTCTGGATCAGTTGGGTGTTGATAAGCTAGGTTTGGATGGAATGGATCGTCGACTTTTGGCTTTGATCGAAGACAAGTTTCAAGGTGGGCCTGTGGGGATCGAAACTTTGGCCGCAGCTTTAAGTGAAGAAGCGGAAACTTTGGAAGAAGTCTATGAACCATTTTTAATTCAGGAAGGTCTTTTGCAAAAAACGCAAAGAGGTCGCATGATCACGGCGACGGCGAAGGAACATTTGCAAAGCATTTGTCCTTAATTTCGGAATCGATCAGTGGAACATTGGGGTTGGGTTTTGCGGATGAGTTGGCAAAGCCAATGGATCCCAAAAATTGGCCTGCATTTTTTTCTTGAGTACTAAAAAATTGGACTGATTCAGGGATGTTTTGTTTAACCTCATGCATTTTAGATTGAATCTCTCCAGCGTACTTGCTGTGAGAAATAAATTTTTCCGTGAATATCTTTAA
>CAZFSX010000264.1:0-4081 GCA_964522115.1 uncultured Pseudobdellovibrionaceae bacterium
TCCGTCAATATCGCCTACACAGGAAAAGATTACTTAGAAAGAATGACCAATTTATCTTTGCATAAAATCGAACGGATGGCAGAAGTCACTCGCGGAATGGTCAAGCAAAGTTTGGATGCTTTTGTGCGTTTGAATGTGGACGAGGCCAAGCAAGTCCTCATTCACGATGACGAAGTCGATGATTTGAAGCGCCAGGTGTTTCATGATTGCAAGGATTTTATCAAGTCCAATCCTCAACATGTTGAATCGGCTTTGGATCTTATTTTGATTGCGCGTAATTTAGAGCGGTTGGGGGATCATGCCACCAATATCGCTGAAGATGTAATTTATGTCAGTACCGGAAAGGATATTCGACATGGAGGGAAGTATTCCTCAACTGGGTCCTAGAATCTTGGTCATTGAAGATGAGGACGCCGTTGCAAGTTTAATGAAAATGCTTTTACAAAGGCACTCCTTTGCGGTTCAGGTCGTGACATCCGTGACCGAGGCCATCAGTTTTTTAAATCAAGAGAAGTGGGATCTTCTTCTTTTAGATTGGATGTTGCCAGGAACTTCAGGCCTTGAGTTGTTAAAGAATCTGCGCAGTCAAAAGAATCAAATTCCGATCATTATGGTCACAGCCAAAGTGGATCCTGACAGTTTAGTTCTGGCTTTAGAGTCTGGGGCTGATGATTTTATTTCAAAACCATTTGATAATCAGGTTTTCATGGCAAGAGTGCGCGCTCATTTACGACGAACGCAGATTCCCTTGAAGGGAGTGGTCAGTGCAGAGTCTCGGATGGAAATAGGGGACCTTCTTCTGGATAAAAACTCATACCAAGGTTTTTTGAAAGGACAGGAAGTCCATTTGACCCCCTCTGAATTTAAGATTTTGTGGATTTTGGGTCAGCGTCTTGGTTGTGTGATGACGCGTGAAGAGCTTGTTCGTCAAGTTCAAGGGGAAGGTATTTCCGTTGTGGGACGTACTATTGATACCCATGTATTTGGCCTTCGAAAAAAAATGGGAGATCAAGGGGATTTGATCGAGACCATTCGAGGGGTAGGTTATAGGATGAGGTTGGCGTGAAAAAAAATATCCCATGGAAAGATTGGTCCCAGTTTGTTTTTTTTCAATGGTTTTTAAGTCTGCTTCTTTTTTGGTCATTATTTTTTCTTCTTTTTGATATTCCATCTTCATGGAAATCTGAAAAAATTTTTTTTGGGCTTGGATTTAGCATTTTTTTGTTGCCCTTGATGTATTTGGCAAGTTTTCGGTGGGTTCGAGCTTTGCATCGCTTGACCTTGCATGCATTGCAGTTATCTCATCGTCGTTTTCGATCCGGATTGATGTTGGATTTGGAAGAGCTAGATACAGAAAATGAAAGGTTTTTAACTCTTCATCGAGCCTTAAAAGATATTTCCTCTAAATTAGCTCGTCGAAAAAAGCAATTGGCCTTTCAGCGCAAAGAAAATGAAGCTATTCTTTTGGCACTGCAAGATCCTTTGGTCAGTATTGATTTGAATGAAAAGATACAATTTTGTAATTCACAGTTTGTGCAAACCTTTCGTTTAAAGAATGATCAGCTCAGTTCCTTGACAACGTCACTTCGGCAGCCCGAGGTTTCAGAATTAGTCCAGAAAGCCATGCACTCAGGGCAAGATCTACGGCAAGCCCTTCATCTTTTAGTGATGGCAGGAGAGGCTCCTCGTGATTTTGTAGTTTCAATTTCTTGTATACGATCTGCGGAGACGCCCGCAAGGATACAGGGGGCTGTGATTGTTTTTCATGACATGACAGAAATTCGTCATGCAGAAAAAGTCCGTCGTCAATTTTTTGAAAATGCATCGCATGAGCTTCGAACTCCATTAACATCGATGAAAGGTTTTACAGATGCTCTAGTTGAAGATGTTCAAAAAAATGAATATTCTCAGGCTGAAGCTTTTCTTGGGATGATTCAAAAAAATACAAATAGAGTCATTCAGCTTGTGGATGACATGCTGGCTTTAACTGGCTTGGATCAAGGCTTTTCTGTCCAGAAACAGTGGTTAGATCCTATGTCTGTCACGCAGGTGGTCTTGGATCAATTGGCCATGCAGGCGAAAGAGAAAAATATTTTTTTGCATGTTCAGGCCGAACCTGAAGAAGTGTGGGCAGATGCGAATCATATTCATCAGGTTCTTATGAATCTGTTAGACAATGCGATGAAGTATGGAACCACAGGTGGAAAGGTAGATATTCTTTGGAAGTCAGAGGACGACAGTGTTCAGCTGGTGATCAAAGATGATGGATCAGGAATTTCTAAAGAACATTTGCCACGCATTTTTGAAAGATTTTACAGGGTGGATCGAGGTCGATCTCGAGATCAAGGTGGCACAGGATTGGGCTTGGCCATCGTGAAGCATGCAATGTTGGCTCAGGGAGGAACCGTGAAAGTTCAAAGCGTCCTAGGCCAAGGTACGGAGTTCATTTGCTCTTTCCCAAATCCTGATGCAAAATAAAGTCAATACTCAGAAAGTGATGGCCTCAGGATGACGGCTTTAAAGCAAGTTCCAACTTCTTCGGAAGATATAAAGAAAAAAGATGTCGAACATGTGAATTTGCAAGATTCCACAAAAAAAGGTGTGTGGAAAGTTTTAGAGAATATACTTCGAAAATATCAAAACTTTTTCTTCCCTTTGTTCTTGGCTCCGATGGCTTTGTTTTATGCAATCGCAATTACAGTCGCAGTGACTCCTGGAATTTTTATCTTTGCTGGATTTGAAACTTGGACACAAGGAAGCGATTCCTGGGTTGTTTACTTAGGTCGGGCGTTTTCAGTGGGTCTTGGATTTATTGGATTTATTGCAGCGTTATTGATTGTGGTTCCCATTTTAAATTTACCCTTTCGTTTTTTGGTGAAAAGTTACAAGGGCCCTTGGTTTTCTTTGGAAAGTATTCCATGGTATTATCATAATGCACTCTTGTATTTAGTTCGTTACACGGTTTTGGATTTTGTGACACCTTCACCTTTGAATATTTTATTTTTTAAAGCCATGGGGATGAAAATAGGAAAAGGATCAATGATCAATACTTCCAATGTTTCTGATGCCTGTCTTATTGAAATTGGAAATTATGTCACCATTGGTGGATCAACTTATATGATGGCTCATTATGGTGTGAAGGGTTATTTGATCATTGATCGTTTGAAAATCAAAGATAAGGCAATGGTGGGATTGGCTGCTAAAATTTTAGGTGGAGTTCAAATCGGAGAACGCGCCATCGTTGCTCCGAATGCGGTTCTTTTGCCCAAAACAAATATCCCCGACGGTGAAAAGTTTGGTTATTAAATAGACGATGAAAAGAACTTCCAACTAGACAACAGTGTCTTCTTTCGCCAGCATATAGAATCTATGCAAAATGCCAAAGAAAGATTTAAGAAGGTAAAAAAGCTGGGTGTCCCTCAAGGGATTCATACGGATCTGTATCATCGACTCCTGCGCGCAAGTTGGTGGACCTTCACAATTTGTGTTTTTACCGCATTTTTGGTGATCAATTTTTTGTTTGCTTGTTTGTATTGGATTCACCCTCAGTCTTTGGCTGGTGCAGATGGATCTTTTTTTCAGGCCTTTGCCTTCAGTGTGGTGACGTTTTCGACTATTGGCTATGGAAATTTAGCACCGCAAACGGATTGGGCCAATGTGGTGATGATTGTTGAAGCGATGTCCTCCTTTTTTTTGACAGCTCTGTTGACAGGAATGACTTTTGCTAAATTTTCTCGTCCCAGCGCTCGAATTTTATTTTCGTATAAGGCTTTAATTACGAATTATGATGGAAATTCATGTTTGATTTTTCGAATGGGAAATCTAAGAGGCTATGAAATTCTGGAAGCCACAGTCAGTGTGGTCGCTCTGGTGAATTATCTGAGTCAAGAAGGGTTTATCTTGCGTCGCCAGGTGGATTTACCATTGATCCGAAATAATAGTTTGTTTTTTGAAGGTTTAGAAAATATTTTGATATATATCTAGCTCATTATGAAAATCAACACTACTAGTTGGTTCGTCTAGTAAAATTATATCTTTGTCTCCAGAAACTAATAAACCTCGAGTTAAAGCTAATCGTTGT
>CAZFSX010000265.1:0-4047 GCA_964522115.1 uncultured Pseudobdellovibrionaceae bacterium
GTTTTTATCTCTCGACGAAAGTCCTAATGCATATTGAGACAGCATATCATGCTAGTTTTATGCACAATGATTTTCGGTCACAAACTGAAACCACTTGGTATTTTGCTGCTCATCATTTCAACATTTTTAGAAATTTTTTTTGACTGTCCGAAAAAAAGAGATAGCCTTGTGTGTAAGAGGTCCATGGGTAGTAAGACATGGACACCCTAACCACTAAATATAGTGGATTCACAGACAAAGAAATAACGAAACCCAGACCTGAGGAGTTTTGAATCAACTCCCCGGGCTTGGAATTTCTTTCTTTAAAACATGGAAGCTTTGACGAGAGGAAAGGATCACTATGAGCAACATGACAACAACCTTTGAGAATGAAACAAATCACCCTCACATCATGCGAGTCCGTAAAAGAGATGGAACTTTAGATGCTGTGGATGTGACAAAAATCGTGGAACGAGTCACAAACTGCTGTCAAGGTTTGAAGACGGTGGATCCACTTCGTGTTGCAACAAAAGCGATCAGTGGACTTTACGATGGAGCCACAACCAAAGAATTGGATAACCTTTGCATTCAAACATCTTCTTTATTGATTGGTGAAGATCCTGAATATTCTCGATTAGCGGCCCGCCTTTTATCTATTTACATGGATGAAGAAGTTCGCTCACAAAAAATTCAATCCTTTGCTGACTCTATCACAATGGGATATCAAAGTGGGTTGATCGCGGAGTCCACCTATCAATTTGTACAAAACCATAAAGCGGCTTTGTGTGCAGCCATCGAACCTTACCGCACGGATCGATTTGAATACTTTGGTCTTCGCACGGTTTACGATCGTTATTTGTTAAAGAATCCAACGACTCGTCAAGTGATCGAAACACCACAATACTTTTTTATGCGCGTTGCGTGTGGTCTTTCGACTCAAGTGGAAGAAGCCATTGAGTTTTATCGTTTGATTTCTTCCCATGACTATATGCCGTCGACTCCGACACTTTTCAACTCAGCAACTTTACGTCCTCAAATGTCTTCTTGCTATTTGTTGGATTCACCGGAAGATGATTTGCGCGCGATCTATGATAAATACACAGATATCGCTCTTCTTTCTAAATTTGCAGGTGGTATCGGAGTGGCCTTTCATCGCGTCAGAGCCCGTGGATCATTGATCAAAGGGACGAATGGTCATTCGAACGGAATCATCCCTTGGTTGAAAACTTTGGATAGTTCTGTGGCCGCCGTCAATCAAGGTGGAAAGCGCAAAGGAGCATGCTGTGTGTACTTAGAAAGTTGGCATGCAGATGTGGAAGAATTCCTTGAAATGCGCGACAACACTGGCGATGAAGCGAAGAGAACTCATAACTTGAATCTTGCGAACTGGGTCCCTGATCTTTTCATGGAACGTGTCGAAAAAGATCAAATGTGGTCTTTATTTGATCCTCGTGTGACTCCTGAGTTGACGGATTTGTACGGAGAAGAATTCCGTATTGCCTACACAGAAGCCGAGCAAAAGAATCTTTTCGTGCGACAGGTGAAAGCGCGTGATTTGTACGCACGTATGATGAAAACCTTGGCTCAAACTGGAAATGGATGGATGACATTTAAAGATGCTTCCAATTTGAAAGCCAACCAAGTTGGAAAAACCAAAGAAGTCATTCATCTTTCCAACCTATGTACAGAAATTCTTGAAGTCACAAGCAATAAAGAAACAGCTGTCTGCAATCTTGGATCTGTGAATCTTGGTCGTCATATTGTCGATGGACAATTTGATTTTGATAAACTTGCTCGTACCGTTCGTACGGCTGTGAAGTATTTGGACCGTGTTGTGGATATTAACTTTTATCCAATTTCAACGGCAGCTGATTCCAACCATCGATGGCGCCCTGTTGGACTTGGTGTGATGGGTCTTCAAGATGTGTTCTTCCAATTACGCTTACCTTTCGACAGCGAAAAGGCACGTGAACTTTCACGTCGTATTCAAGAAGAAATTTATTATAACGCTCTTGTGACATCCAATGAATTGGCGAAACACTATGGACCTCATGCTGCTTTTAAAGAAACCAAAGCCGCCGATGGACTTTTGCAGTTCGACCTTTGGGGCGTGAAACCCACAGATGTTGTTCGTTGGAATCAATTGAAGGAAGAAATCAAGAAGCACGGTCTTCGTAACTCACTTTTGATCGCCATTGCTCCTACTGCTACCATTGCCAGCATCGTTGGTTGTTATGAGGCCACAGAACCTCAGATCTCGAATCTTTTCAAGCGTGAAACTTTGTCCGGTGAATTTATGCAAATCAACCGCTACTTAGTGACTGAATTGAAAAAACTTGGTCTGTGGAATGAAGACCTTCGCAACGAGATTAAACTTTCTGAGGGCTCCATCCAGGCATTGCCTGAAATTCCGCCAGAACTGAAAGAAATCTACCGCACCGTTTGGGAAGTTCCTATGAAAGGACTTTTGGAAATGGGTGCAGAACGTGGTGCCTTTATTGATCAAAGTCAAAGCTTGAACTTGTTCATGGAAAGTCCAACGATAGGAAAACTTTCCAGCATGTACATGTATGCTTGGAAGCAGGGATTAAAAACGACCTATTACTTACGTTCTCGTCCTGCGACTTCGATTGCAAAAACAACTGTGCGACGTAGCAATATCGGTGCAAATTCAGCAAACGCAGCAACGAACGCCGCGACCACAACATCCGCTGCAGAGTCTGCGACAAAGCTTGATGCCACCATGTCTGCACCAACAAGCACAGCAAAAACTTACTCTGATTCGGAAGTGATCGCTTGTTCTTTGGAAAATCCAGAAGCATGCGAAGCTTGCCAATAACAACTTTGAAAGGACCTTCATTATGATTTTAGATCCAGGCTTTGACCTCACATTACGACCGATGAAGTACCCCATTTTTTACGAAATGTATAAAAATGGAATTAAAAATACTTGGACTGTGGATGAAGTTGATTTCTCAACAGATCTTGTGGATTTGCATTCCAAGCTAACAAGCAGTGAAAAACATTTGATCAGCCGCCTAGTGGCTTTCTTTGCAACAGGTGATTCCATTGTTGGAAATAACCTTGTTTTGAATTTGTACAAGCATATCAACTCTCCAGAGGCACGTTTGTATTTATCCAGACAGTTGTATGAAGAAGCTTTGCATGTGCAGTTTTACCTGACTTTGTTGGATACCTATATTCCTGATCATGATGAAAGAGCTCAGGCCTTCGCAGCCATTCACAATATTCCTTCCATCAAAGCGAAAGGTGAGTTTTGTTTTAAATGGATTGATTCCATTTACACCATGGATAAAATCGAAACCGTCGAAGACCGACGTCGTTTTTTGATGAACCTGATTTGCTTTGCAGCTTGTATTGAAGGACTTTTCTTCTTTGCAGCTTTTGCTTACGTGTACTTCTTACGATCGAAGGGACTTTTAGCGGGACTGGCTTCAGGAACAAACTGGGTCTTCCGGGATGAAAGCATGCATATTGCTTTTGCAAATGAAGTGATTGCCATTGCTCGCCGTGAAGATCCTACTTTATTCAATGAACAAATGAATGAAATGGTCACTCAAATGATCGAAGAAGCGATTGAATGTGAGATGCAATTTGCAAAAGATATTCTTGATCATGGAGTTGCAGGTCTTTCGCTGAAGGATATGCGCCAGTATTTGGAATTTGTTGCTGACCAACGCTTGGAGGCTTTGCATATTCCAGCCAGATTTCATGCAAAGAATCCATTTCCATTTATGGAACTTCAAGACATGCAAGAGCTTGCGAACTTCTTTGAACGTCGTGTTTCCGCTTACCAGGTTGGAGTTTCTGGCCAGGTTTCTTTCGACGAGTCTTTTTAAGTGATGCAACAACAAGGCAAAGGGAAAATTTTATTGCTTTTGATCACAGTGATCCTGTGTTTGACGGCGGGATTTTCCCTTGGCTTTTATGGTCAGCAAATACGCAGGGTTCTTCATCGCCATGAAAAACCCTATCTGGTTTTGATCCCTGAAAATATGCCCCTTTTACAAAACCACCTTGAATTAGCTGCCATTCGATGGGGTGTCC
>CAZFSX010000266.1:0-4036 GCA_964522115.1 uncultured Pseudobdellovibrionaceae bacterium
CGTCAATCGAAGGCAAAATCACGTATTTCAGCCTATGAAAATCTTTTGAAAGAACCAACACCTGAAAAGCTTCAAGAAATGCAAATTTATATTCCAGCAGGTCCTCGTTTGGGGGATGTTGTTGTGGAAGCTCGCAATGTGCGCAAGGCTTATGGAGATAAGTTGCTTTTTGATAATTTGAATTTCTCCTTACCAAAGGGGGGGATCGTTGGAGTCATTGGTCCCAATGGTGCTGGAAAAACAACTTTGTTTCGAATGATTACAGGGCAAGAAAAGCCAGATGGCGGAGAGTTTCAGGTTGGTAGTACGGTGAAAATGGCTTATGTCGATCAAAATCGCGAGACCTTGGATCCTAATAAAACAGTCTGGGAAGAACTTTCAGATAAGAATGATATCATTCGTCTTGGAAATAGAGACATCAATTCCAGAGCCTATGTATCGTGGTTTGCTTTTTCAGGGAATGATCAACAGAAAAAAATTGGTCAACTGTCTGGTGGAGAACGCAATCGAGCGAACTTAGCAAAGATCTTAAAGACCGGGGCTAATCTGTTATTGCTGGATGAGCCAACCAATGATTTGGACGTCAATACGATGCGTGCGTTGGAAGAGGCCTTGCTTGAGTTTGGTGGATGTGCCGTCGTCATCAGTCATGATCGTTGGTTTTTGGATCGTATCTGCACTCATATTTTGGCTTTTGAAGGGGATAGTCAGGTTCAATTTTTCCATGGAAACTTCACAGAGTACGAGGAAGATCGTCGCAAACGTCTTGGGGATGAGGCCGCAACTCCGAAGAGAATTCGCTTCCGTCCTTTGCCAACTTAATTCTGTAATTTAGGGCCTTGGTCTTTGAAGACCTTGGCCTCAGTCGATGATTGTTTTTTGCAATATTTCGTAAGCCCTTTGAAGGGCTATAAAGGCCTGATTGTTTCCATCCTGACGTCGATCAGGGTGCAGTTTTTGAGCCAATTGTCGGTAGGCCTTTTTTAAATCACTGGATCTAAAATCAAAATCCAATGTGTAATGGTGCATATGAAAAAAAAGAAGCGCCTGCTGTTGTTGAATGGAAAATTCCCTTTGTTTTCCCATGGATGATTTGTTGGAAGCATCCTGTTTGGAATATGAGAAATGTTGATCCTCTGAGGTAAAAGGTGAAAATTTTGTCAGCGGCAGGGATATTGGACGGGTCTCTTTTGCTCGTTGTTTCGGAGAAAAATAGGGGTTTTTCCTTGTGGATGCGGAATTCTTTTGTATGAATGTCGGAGGATGAGCCAGAAGGTAAGCCATGTAAGCAGGACTTGAATCCCAGTCAGAAAGACTTGTTGGAGGTCTTGGATTTGCCTGCGAAGTTGGGCTTTCAGCTGATTTTTCAGCTAAAATTTGATCAATCAAGACTTCAAGAAAGCTTTTTTCCTGCATGGTATTTCTATCGGTCGACAGAGGGAAAATCTGAAGTCGAGAAAAAAAATTGAATGAATTGCATTTTTTTTTGGACAAATGACTGAAACTAGCTACACTAAGCTCATTGAAGCTACAAACAACAACATAACGTTTTTCGGAGGCGAAAATGTCTAAAGCGAAGAAAGCAACAAAGAAAGCTGCAACAAAGAAAGCTGCTCCTAAAAAAGCTGCTGCAACAAAGAAAGCTGCTCCTAAAAAAGCCGCAACTAAAAAAGCTGCTGCTCCTAAAGCAAAAAGAAAACCAAATCCTTCTTTCATGAAGCCTTTGACTCCAAGTAAAGAGCTTGCTGCAGTTGTTGGTGCAACAGCATTGCCTCGCACTCAAGTTGTAAAAAAACTTTGGGATTACATTAAGAAGAACAAACTTCAAGACAACGAAAACAAACGTAACATCAATGCTGACGACAAATTACGTCCAATCTTTGGAAAAGCAACTGTCAGCATGTTCGAAATGACAAAACTTGTTAGCAAACACCTTAAGTAATTAAGGTCCTTGCGCCAAGTCGCTGAAATTGATAACCCACTTCTACCCAGAGGTGGGTTTTTTTTTGAGAGGATATAGCATGGCCATTCTTCCTTTGAGCAAAGACGAAATTAAGTTGATGGAAAAAGTTTGTCGTTTAGCTGCTGAAACTCTTCTCTATGTGGGAAAGTTTGTAAAGCCAGGCATTTCGACAGATGAGTTGGATAAGATTGTCTATGACTATACATTGTCTCATGGGGCTTTGCCCGCGCCTTTGGGTTATCATGGATTTCCGAAATCGATATGTACGTCGATCAATCATGTTGTGTGTCATGGGGTTCCAGATTCCACTCTTTTAAAAGAGGGGGATATTGTGAACATTGATGTGACCTCGAAGAAGGATGGATTTTTCGGGGATACATCAGCCACTTTTTATGTTGGCAAGGTTTCACAGTCAGCCATTGATATCACCGAGTGTGCTCGGGAGGCGATGATGAAGGGGATCGAGGTTGTTCGTCCAGGTGGCACAACTGGTGATATTGGGTTTGAGATTGATAAGTATGTGACTCGCAAGGGCTATACTTCTGTGCGTGAAATTGGTGGGCACGGGATCGGTCGAACATTTCATGACGAACCTTTTGTTCCATCCTATGGAAAAAAGGGACGAGGTGATCGTCTTGTTCCATGGCAGTGCATCACTGTGGAGCCCATGATCAACGAAGGTACCGAGGAAATCCGCGAAATTGAAATCGCGAATTCCACAATTAAGTATTACGAAACCCTGGATAATAAACTGTCAGCTCAGTTTGAACACACAGTTTTAGTGACAGATAAGGGCTTCGAAATTTTAACGCTAGCCTGATATGACAAAGGATGGAAAGCCTGTTATCTTCAGATCCTGCCAACAATATAAATCAATCAAGAGTAAAAGGAAGTTTCATGGCATTAACAACGACAACGAATGGAAAGACAATGAAGAAAAAATCAAATCAAGTTGCGGCAACGTCTGCAAAAGTTGATTACAGAGTTTGTAAAGAAGCAATGGAGAATCCCAAAGTTTTTGCAGAGCTTGCACGATGGGGGCGAGAAGAAATCCGCATTGCCGAAACAGAAATGCCTGGATTGATGGCGATCCGTAAGGAATATGGAAAGCAGCAAATTCTAAAAGGCGCGCGTATTTCCGGTTGCCTTCATATGACAATTCAAACGGCTGTTTTGATGGAAACTTTAGTTGCCTTGGGTGCGAAAGTTCGTTGGTCATCATGCAATATTTTTTCAACTCAAGATCATGCGGCTGTTGCGATGGCAGCGGCTGGTATTCCAACATTTGCTTGGAAGGGTGAAACAGAGGAAGAGTTTAACTGGTGTATTGAGCAAACCATCACAGGTTGGGGCAAAGACGGTTACAATTTGATCTTGGATGATGGTGGTGATTTAACCAACATGATGCATGAATCTCGATTTGCGAAAGAAATGAAAAATATCATTGGTGTTTCTGAAGAAACAACAACAGGTGTTCATAATCTTGAAAAACTTCATAAAGATGGAAAACTCAAAATTCCAGCCATCAATATCAATGATTCTGTGACAAAATCAAAGTTTGATAATTTGTACGGATGCCGCGAATCTTTAGCGGATGGAATCAAGCGAGCCACGGACACAATGGTTGCTGGAAAAATCGTTGTCGTTGCAGGTTACGGTGACGTAGGAAAAGGTTCTGCGCAAAGCATGCGTGGTCTTGGTGCCCGTGTTCTTGTGACTGAAATTGATCCTATTTGCGCTCTTCAAGCTGCAATGGAAGGTTTTGAAGTTGTAACAATGGATCAGGCGGCTGAAGTTGCTGATATCTTTGTTACGGCGACAGGTTGCTGCGATATCATCACAGAAAAACACTTTTTGAAAATGAAAAACAATGCGATTGTTTGCAATATCGGTCACTTTGATATTGAAATCGATATGGCATGGTTGAATAAAAATTCAAAAATGCGTTAAATTAAACCTCAGGTTGATTTGCATACAATGAAAAATGGTCGCAATGTGATTGTTTTGGCAAAGGGTCGCTTGGTGAATTTGGGTTGCGCGACAGGACATCCATCCTTTGTGATGAGTAATTCC
>CAZFSX010000267.1:0-3957 GCA_964522115.1 uncultured Pseudobdellovibrionaceae bacterium
GCTTGACCTGTCCGCGAGTGACTTCTGCCTTCCGTTCGATTTTATGCATAGTTAAATTGGTCATTCTTTCTAAGTAATCTTTTCCTGTGTAGGCGATATTGACGGATTGATCACCCATGCGTTCCAAATCAGCATTGATCTTGATGACAGAAATGATAAATCGCAGATCTCGAGCGACGGGGCCTTGTTTGGCCAAAAGTTGAGCACAGGCTTCATCCACTCGAACGTGAGCTTGATTGATCATTTTTTCAATTTCATGAACCTGCATAAATCTTGCCGTGTCCCTTTGAATTAAGGCCATCATCGCTTCCCCAAGTGCCTTTTCTACATGTCCACCCATAAGCAAAATTAAATGACGAAGATCTTCAAGTTGTTGGTCAATTTTTCTTTCCATTTTACTCCCATATATCTTTGCGTCCCTGCAAGATATCCGATGCAATTCTGACAGATTCCTAACAATTCACTTTGTTCCCGAAAAACTGTTCTAGAAACATTATATTACACTCTGAAACAGATTCTATAATTATTTTTTTCCATTTTGAACCTTTCTTTGTCATACTTAACTGCATGGCCATACGAAATCTTCAAAGATGGGAACAAGAGGAAATGAAACCCCGCAATCTTGCGGCAATCGACATTGGATCTAATGCTATTCGATTGGTGCTTGCATTGAAGTCCAAAGATAAGATTCAGATTTTGAAAAAATATCGCGTAGCCCTGCGTCTGGGACAAGATGTCTTTCAAACTGGCATCATCTCCCCTGAAACCAGTCAACATCTGAGTGATACATTCTGTCAGTTTCAAAAAATTCTTGAAGAACATAAGATTCAAAAACTACGTGCCGTTGCAACCAGCGCTTTACGAGAAGCTGAAAATCAAAAACAGATTCTTCATCAAATTCAAAAAGATTCAGGCATTCATGTTGAGTTAATCAATGGAATCGAAGAAGCACGATTGGTTTATCTTGCCGTGAAAAAACGTATCCACCTCGAGCGACATCAAGCTTTGCTGATGGATATTGGCGGAGGCAGCGTTGAAATTTCAGTATCTCAACAAGCTCACCTGATTGCGACGAAAAGCCTTCCCTATGG
Organism: uncultured Pseudobdellovibrionaceae bacterium; assembly: GCA_964522115.1. GTDB lineage: Bacteria > Bdellovibrionota > Bdellovibrionia > Bdellovibrionales > Bdellovibrionaceae > CAZFSX01. The sequence goes on from CAZFSX010000267.1 coordinate 1,092, forward strand.
CACCGTCCGTACATTGCAAAAACTTCATAAACAAAGTCCAAAATCCTATTATAAAGAATTTCAAAAACAGGTTGAGGAGTTTTTAAAAATTCATCCGCATCGTTTTGATTTTTTAGTAGGAACTGGTGGAAACCTGGATACTTTTGCACGATTAAAAAAACTGCTATTGAAAAACAAAAACCCTTCTCATCTTTCGATTCAAGAATTACGTTTACTTCAAAAAAAACTGGATCTGATGAGTTATGAAGAACGAATTTTAAAGCTCAAATTGCGACCCGATCGAGCTGATGTGATTGTCCCAGCCATGCATTTGACTCTGACTTTAATGAAATCCTTCCAAATTCAAAGCCTTCTTTTACCTCAAGTTGGACTTAAAGAGGGGATCCTGCTGACTCTTTAAATATTTTCGCAGCAGCCCAACGCCCCCAAGAAGCACCATGATGTGGACTCATATGATAGCCATCCTGATGGTCTGCCTGAATTCCCTCTTTGAAGGAGTCTACCTTTTGAATATTATAAAACTCACAGGCTCTTAAATACAATTCATGAAAATGCTTTTGATTTTTCATAGAAACCACATTTTCAGACAACAAAGGGGGGGAAATCCAAATCAACTTTTCAACTCGAAATGATTCAAAAACTTGAATCAATGACTTTTCATAATTTGCAAAAGTCATCGCACCACTTTCAATCATTCTTAAATCGTTCGTTCCCAGTTCCAAAATCAAAAGCTTTGCTTTTTTCACTTTATCAAAGGTCACTGGAACTGAACAAACTCCGGGGTGATCTTCCTGCTGATCCACACGTCGCTGGCTCCACCGCACCTGATGTTGTTGCAACTTCTCAAGTACATTCCAATCCAAGACTGTACTTCCGGCAATGCCAATCTGAGCGAATCGCTCAATCCATCCAGGGTGAATTTGCAACAGTTCTGAAAAAAATGTTGAACCAAAATTCATAACGGTGTGGGAGTCCCCTAACATCCAACGCGTAATCATTGCTTTGCCTTTCCTAAATAATCCAAAAGGGTTTTTGCAAAATACTGAGCTCCTTCAAAGGACAGATGAATTCCATCTTCACCACGAACTTTAATTTCTTTTTTTCCTCCCGCAGTCAAATCCACACCAACAACCGCGGTGTAACTTCCATTTTTATCGGAAAGCCAAGAACCAGCCTCGACAAACTGTGAACAACCTGATCTGGATGTCGCATCTTTCAAGACTTCATTCAAATGTTTCATTTTTTTATGAAAACTTTCGGAACGCATTGGCAACATTCCAACCCAAAAGACACGATGACTTTTTGAACATGCCAGATCCAATAAGGACTGAGCTCGCTTTAAATATTCTTGATCCCAATCCTCGGATCCAAAGGGAATAACTTTTTTACTTAGTTGAAAGTTTTGAGCATCATTTGTTCCCAAAAATATCATCACATCATCATATTTTGTTTTTTCCGATTGCAACAATTGGGTCCAATCAAAAACTTCAGGTCGAGATAATCCCGTTCCTGATTTTGAAAAAATCTCAACCTTCGCATTCCAGTCTTTTTCTAACTGATTTTTTAAATAAATATGCAAAGCACTTTTTAACATAGAGTCACCAATGACAAAAACTTTTCTAGAACTTTTCACTTCTGCATTCGAGACTGCCGCAACCTGACGTGCTGATGCTTTGATAACATTGTCTGCATCCTGATTTTCACGTATTTGATGGACATCAGGAAATCCCACTTCCAATTGAACCCAAGGACGAAAGATCAAAGGTTCTTGACCTGCCATCACAAGAACATCTTTCATCGTTGTCAAAGCCAAATATTTTTCCCTTAACGAATCTCGAAGGATGGAAATGCCTATTTTCGAAACCCCATTCCTTACGATGGACAAAGAATCAGAAAACCACTGTGACGTTGTATTCACACTGACACTTTGAAAATATTCTTCGACTCCTGAAAGGCAAAACAAACATGACATCAATGCCGTTGCCAACAAAAACCTTCGAGCCTTTTGAATGTTCCAATGCGGTAACATTGTCCTACTCCTTCAAAAACGAAAATAGATAAATGGCGCGATTCCCTGTGGACTGAACGCCGAAACAACAATCAAACCTAAAACCAAAAAAAATCCATAGGCATAGCTTGGCCAACGATTCCATGATATTTTTTCAAACCAATGACTGTTCCATGGAAAGAAATGCATACCAAGACCTAGGAAAATCAAAAAAAGATGCCAGGGAAGAATCAAAACTTCAGATCCAGATTGAAATAAAGAACCCATCACATCCATCGCATTGGAAAAATCATAGGAACGAAAAAAAATCCAAGCCAAGGTGACAAAATGAAAAACAAAAAGTGTTCGCGTTCCATGGCACTGACCACATGAACATGGTTTTACCCATCGACGGTAGATTCTTTCCAATGAAAGACCTAGTCCATGAATGGCTCCCCAAACAACAAATGTCCAATTGGCACCATGCCAAAGACCTCCAAGCAACATCGTCAGGAATAAGTTTCGAACAGTCTTAACTTCACCGTGGCGATTACCTCCCAACGGAATGTAAAGATAATCTCTTAGCCAGGATGAAAGTGACATATGCCATCTTTTCCAGAAATCTTGGATGCTTTGGGATCGATAAGGCTGTTGAAAATTTTCCGGAAAGCGATACCCTAATAAACCTGCAAATCCAATGGCCATGTCACTGTAAGCACTAAAATCACAATAAATCTGAACAGCGTAGGCATACACAGCCAACCACACCGTGGCCGAAGAATATTGACTAGGATGACTCCACACAGGATCAACCAAATTGATTCCTAATTCATTTGCAATCACAATTTTTTTGAAAAGACCTCCCAAAATAAGAAAGGA
>CAZFSX010000268.1:0-3951 GCA_964522115.1 uncultured Pseudobdellovibrionaceae bacterium
CTTTTTCATCCGTAGCAAAACGCAAGGCAATACATCGACCTGCTCTTTCTTGCAAAACATTTTCAAAAAGCTGTGTCAGATCTTTTCCAAGCTCAATAGGCAAAAGAATTTCGTCGGGAATGATATTGTCCTCATAGTACTGATTTAAAAATGAAATCAACCACTCGCGAGGATCCTCCTCTGAATCCGAAGGGTTCAGCAAAGGAATAAAGTGAGGCCTTAAACCAATCACTCTCCCCTGCCTTAAATGCAAAGTTTGAATCAAACATCCACGTTCATCCCCGTGATAGCCGACAATATCTTGATCTTTTTGGCTTGCGGCATTGATCACAGTTTGTTTTTCTAAGATCGCACGAAGAGCTTTTAAACTATCGCGTACGCGTGCAGCCACTTCAAACTGTTCGTGATCGCTGGCTTCCATCATTCTTTCTGTCATTTGATGGATCAATTCTTTGTCTTTTCCCTTCAGAAAATACAAAACACTTTCCACATCCCTGGCATAATCTTCCTTTGAAATCAGATTCACACAGGGAGCTGTACAACGACCTATTTGATGAGTCATGCAAGGTCGTTTTCGCGTACGAAAAACAGCATCGGCACAATCTCGAATTTTAAAAAATCGATTTAGAAAGCGAATGGTTTCATGAACAGCGTAACCACTTGTGTAAGGACCAAAATAACGGCTACCATCTTTTTGCACTTTACGACTTAAATATAAACGAGGAAATTCATCCGCCATACTGACTCGTATATAGGGGTAGGCCTTATCGTCCTTCAAACGAATATTGTATTTGGGTCGATGTTTCTTGATCAAGCTAGCTTCCAGCAAGAAAGCTTCCACTTCCGTCTTGGTCAAAATAAAATCGACCTCATGGATATGACTGACCAAAACTTTGGTCTTCACTGTCATATCTTTTTGATCCTGAAAATAGGATCTGACTCGAGATCTTAAATTTTTTGCTTTTCCAACATAGATGATTTTTTCAGCGCGATTCTTCATCAAATACACGCCGGATTGAGTGGGAAAATCAGAGATTTTATTTTTTAATCGATCCCATCGTGAAAACTCATCATGATTCGACATCAGGGACCTCTCGGACGGTCAGTTCTAAAATTTCTAAACGCTTAATTTCATCGCGAACCTTGGCTGCATCTTCAAATTCTAATTTCGAAGCATGTTGGCGCATTTTTTCTCGTAACCTTAGAATTTCTTTCTGGATCTTTTCAGGATGTGCATGAAATTTTTCTAACTTTTCTTGCTGTTTGATGGCTTCTTTCGTGATCATCACTCGTGGATGCCCCTCAAACATTTCTCCCAAACCATCTTTGATTTTCTTTTTCACAGAAGCCGGAGTGATGCCATGCTTTTCATTGTATTCTTGCTGAATCGTGCGACGACGATCCGTTTCACTCATCGCCTTTTCCATACTCTTGGTGATACGATCGGCATACAAAATAACACGTCCATTCAGGTTCCTTGCCGCACGACCAATTGTTTGAATCAAACTGCGTTCACTGCGCAGAAATCCTTCTTTGTCCGCATCCGTGATGGCAACAAGACTGACCTCGGGAATATCTAAACCTTCTCGTAATAAGTTGATACCTATCAAGACATCAAACACACCCAAACGCAAATCTCGAATAATTTCTGTTCTTTCTAAAGTATCAATATCACTGTGTAGATATTTCACCTTCACATTCAGGGACTCAAAATACTCGGTCAAATCCTCGGCACTTCGCTTCGTCAAAGTTGTGACAAGAACTCGCTCTTTCTTTTCAACTCGAAGACGAATTTCTTTCAGCAAATCATCCACTTGATGCTTCACAGGTCGAACTTCTACAACAGGATCCACAAGTCCCGTAGGACGAATAATTTGTTCAACGATCAGGCCTTCACTTTTTTGAATTTCATAATCACCTGGAGTGGCTGAGACATAAACAACTTTATCCACGAGTTTTTCAAATTCCTGAAAATTCAAGGGACGGTTATCTAAAGCTGAAGGAAGTCGAAAACCATGCTCGACCAGATTCATTTTCCTGGCGCGATCTCCTCGGTACATCCCACCGATCTGCGGAACAGTCACATGACTTTCATCGATGAAGGTCAGAAATTCTTTAGGAAAATATTCCAGCAAAGTTGGTGGGGGTTCCCCCGGCCCCCGCCCCGTCAAGTGGCGAGAGTAGTTTTCAATTCCCTGGCAAAATCCCATCTGTTCAATCATTTCTATGTCGTACATTGTTCGCTGCTCTAATCTTTGAGCTTCCATCAAACGCAATTCAGATCGTAAAAACTGCAAACGTTCTCGAAGTTCCGTCAAAATTGTTCCAACTGCAGATTTTAAGTTGGTATCATTGGTGGCGTAGTGACTTCCAGGATAAATTCCCACCTGATCAAGCTCTTCCAAAACACGCCCAGAAAGAGGATCCACCCATGCAATCTTTTCCACATAATCCCCAAAGAATTCCACACGTAGAACACGATCTTCTTCGTAGGGAGGAAAAATCTCCACCACATCTCCACGAACCCGCACATTTCCACGACTGAAATCCACATTGTTACGTTGGTATTGAATGCGCATCAACTCTTTCAATAAATGGTCCCGCTTCAATGCTGTATTCGAGACCACATGAACCATCATTCCTTCATAGGCTTCGGGACTTCCTAAACCATAAATGCAGGACACACTAGAAACAATAATCACATCACGTCGATCAAAAAGGGATCGCGTGGCACTATGGCGCATGCGATCGATCTGCTCATTGATGGCAGAGTCTTTTTCGATGGAGGTATCCGTCGACGGGATATAGGCCTCGGGCTGATAGTAGTCGTAGTAACTAACAAAGTACTCGACGGCATTGTGCGGAAAAAGTTCTTTGAACTCAGCATACAATTGCGCTGCCAAAGTTTTATTGGGAGCTAATATTAACGCCGGTTGATTGAGTTTGGCAATGGTATGAGCCATGGTGAATGTTTTTCCAGAACCCGTAACTCCCAACAAAGTTTGATGCTTCAATCCTTTTTCAAAATGCGAAACCAATTGTTGAATTGCGACGGGCTGATCTCCTGATGGAGAAAAATCACTGACCAATTGGAATTTTTTTTTTGATGCCATTGCTGTCCTCACCATTTCCTCAAACTGTCCAGACCTTTTTGAGTCAAAGTGTTCTGACGATTAATAGAATAGAGTCAAACCCGACTGAACCCCTTGACGATCGATCGACAATCCTGGATTGCTTCCCGTCCCCACAAAATTGGGATCCAAGCTTTGCGTCTGAACAGATTGAGTGGCTTGAAGATACACTCTGAGTCCGCTAAAATCGATAAAAATTCCGTAGGCGCTGCGATGTCCTTGAATCTCTCCGCGCAACACATCAACTTCTTTGGATAAGATGTCATAATTTCCATGCAAGCCAAAAAATTTTGTAAGGTACAATTCGATTTCAGCCCTTCCTCGAAGTTGCCGAAACAAGCCTTGTCGATCCCAAATAGTGGTTTGTCCCCCACCAATCAAAAGATGAGAAGACTGCAATCCTGATCCAAAAAGTCGAAACAAAAGAAGTCCTGACAACTCTTGATGTCCAGCTTCGAAATTATTGAAATGTTCAATATCCAATCCAACAAAACCGGCAAAAGCTTGAATACTTCCTTCATAAAAGCGCGTGGTCAACTCTGTCGCCGTCGCCGTGGAAAGGCTGACATCTTTGACCTGCGAGGTTTGAGTTTCATTATTATAGGAAGCTGAAAGAGAAAATTCGTAGGGGCTTGGTGTATTCCATACCAGCCACATATCCATCCATTTATTTTTTTCCTTTTGATCCAACCATTCTTGCAAGGTCCATCTTTTGACATCACGTTTTTGTGCTCTCTGTTGCCAGGCGGCTGCTCCAAAACGCCCCGAAGAACCAGAAGAAGCACCACTTCCCTCCGCAAAACTTTCGGACCAGAAAAAG
>CAZFSX010000269.1:0-3910 GCA_964522115.1 uncultured Pseudobdellovibrionaceae bacterium
CACCAGCACCAGCACCAGCACCAGCACCAGCACCAGCACCAGCACCAGCACCAGCGCCTGCACCTGTGGTGATGAGTGGCAAGGCTTTGTACTTAGCAAATATTATGACTCTCGCTTGCCAGGTTCGAAATGGAAGTGATCCTGCACAATATATTCCACCGACAAGCGCCATGATCCGTGCTCGCTTGCAAAATTGCAACAGCGCCAATTACCCTATGACCTCTCAAAGCAACTTGCAGAATCGCACCATTCAAGAATTGATGGATCCTCAGACAGAGATCCTTCGCCAACGTATGTTTTCACGTTTTTGGTACACACCACCTTACTCGGATGCCTTCGAAACTTGGTTTGGATTGGAGGTATCAGAAGCTCGACAATTATTTTGTTATCAGACAGGATATCTCAGTGGTCGACTGAATACAAAAGCAAGTTGGGATGCTGCCAATCAAGGATCGGACTGGAGTTCCCCTTCGAATCCAGCCCTTGAAGAACAGGATGCAAAAATCCAAAACATTCGTCGTCAACTGTCAGCATGTATGTCCTCTAGTCATTAAACATCGCCCAGTTAGCGAATGATATGAGGCACATACTGACTGCGGTTATCCGTGATCAATCCCTGCGATTGCCGAATCCCTAAACCGCAGGCCTGTTCTCCGACCATCCAAACTCCCACCATGGGATGTCCCATTGCAAACGAGGGCAATGCTGCAAAAGACTGATACACATGTCCTTCTTGCCCGTAAATGCCAGGGCTCTCGATGTGTTGATCTCCATTCACAATGCAGATGTTCGCACCCTCTCGACTGTAAATGGGCTTTCGAACATAGGTTTGTCCTGCCAAAGGTTGTGGATCAAAATACGAGGGCAATAAGTAAGGATGTCCCGGAGCAAGTTCCCACAATAAAGGAAGCAAAGCTTTGTTGGATAAAATCATTTTCCATGCAGGCTCCAAACATCGCACTTTCGAAGATAAAAGATGCTGACCAAATTTTTCTTGGCGCAAAATTTCCCACGGATACAGTTTGAATAAATGCTGAATTTTTTCTTCCTCAAGATCGAAAAAGTCTGCACCATCCCACCCTATTTCATCTAAAAATATCAACTTCGCCTGCAGTCCTGCCTGCTGACAGCAGTCCTTGATGTATTCCGTGGTGCGCTCGTCTTCATCTTCATACTGAAGACAGGTGAAGTGAACCAAATCCGATTCTGGTTGGCTTTCTTTTTTGTACCACTTCCAAAATTCCACCAAGCTTTCATGCAAAGAATTAAACTGATCCACATTCGATCCACCCAAGAAAGCCTTCTGATCCCGCAACCATAAATACTGAATGATCGAGGACTCAATCAAAGAAGTTGGAGTATCCGCATTGTACTCCAAGAGTTTGATTTGATCAGGACCATGATAGGAAAAATCAAATCGTCCATACATGCTTGGGTCCTGACGCTCCCAAGATTCAATAATGGGTTGGACACAATTTTCAGGAATGGCCATTTGTGAAAATTTATTTTTGCGAATGACTTCATCAATAGCATCAAAACACAGTTGCTGAAGTTCATTGGCAGCTTGTTCTAATTTGATGATTTCAGAAGCTTGAAAGTGAAAATATTGACCTTCACACCAATAAGCCCCTGATTCATGCGTGTGAAAATTAAAACCTATATCTTCAACTTGAGTTTTCCAATTTTTTCTTTGAGGTAAAGTCTTAAACTGCATTCCAACAACCTTTCCTAAGATCCGCCGCCACCAAAATGGGACCCAAAACCACCCCTTGAAATTGTCGCTCCACGAATTCCCACGCTGGAAGAACCTCGTGCAGCTGAGATCGCTTTGGCCGTGGTCCCTCGATAGGAACTGCCCGCAGTAAATTCGGGATGAGTCACATTCGTGCTTCCATAAAATCCCGCAGTGCCTGGGCGTTGAGGTGCAAACCATGGTGAACCTGACTTAAAAGGTCTTGGTTCTGCTGAAGGACCGAAACGCAAAGATCCTTGAGGCCCAGTGCCGGCAACCGATCCTGATGCCGTAGCACGATCTCCACTCCAACGTCGGTAACTGTAAGAGTGGCTTTGTGTTGCAGAGGACGTATTGTAGATATGATTGTACCAAATCCACCAAGTTGAAAAATTTGAGTGCGTCGGTTGCGAGGTCGGTACAAAAGCTTGTGTCGGTACCTGTTGATTGGATCCTTGTTGAGGATCTGGCCCTGAGTCTGCGTTCGTTCCATCCTTCGTGTTGCGATAAATCCAATCACGTCGGTAACTGGGATAATATTCAGGAAAAAATACTCGATGAAGAAGTGTGTACATCCACTGATTGTCATCAAAATCATCATAGATATCGTAATAGTGATGAGTTTGGTAATAGGTTTCATCAACGGCGATGCTTTCCCCCGAAGAAGCAATATCGTAGTTGATTCCTCGAGCTAAAACAGCAGCACCGATATCGACGCCATCCAAACATGCCATTTGTTGCACAGGTGTCGTTGCCATTTCTCGATGTACGCATTCGGCTTTTGCTTGAATATATTTATGTCGAAATTCTTGCAAGGAAGGTATTGTGACATGGTCCACTTCGACCTCTTCCCCATTTTCATCTTGTTCGATAGCACGTTGAACATTTTCTGGAAGGATGTGCTGATAACTTGCATCCACACCCTTTTGGCAGATCTCTTGAAGATCCTTTGTTTGATTTTTTTCTTTCAACTGAAAATTTTGTTGGCACAGATCGTAGGCTTCTTGAGCGGGCTTTTCCCCGCATGCGATCAGCGCTGTTGTGGTCAGAGCCCAAGCTAAACTGACTTTTGAAAACTGAAGAACCCATTGAGAACCTGAAGACTTATGGTGCACCACTCCCCCTTTGTTGCACTTGAAGTTTGAATCGGAACAATGTTTTTCATTTTCGAATGTGATCTAAGAATTTTTTTGATGTCCTCCTTTGGATTTGAGCTGTTCAAGAAGTTGAAAGCAAACTAAAGGATCAAGTCCATTTTGAACAGACGATTATTTTAATTTCTAGAATAAGCAAAACTTTATGGGGAAAAAATAGGCAGCTGCACGGACGGAAATGTTTGGACTGGAGGGGGACATCTCATCCTGATGAAGAAGACAGAAAGACCTTTCTTCTTTGAATTTGAATCAATATTTAAGACGAGGTGGCAACCCACTGACATTCACTTTGTCGGTACTTAGAATTTCTTCCACCCTTTTCTTTTGATTCTCGGTCCAAGATAAAGATCTGACTTGTTGGGGATGTGCTACACGTTCCATATCATAGTTTCGCAGGGCTTCTTTCATCAGTTTCTTCGTCTTATCGACAACTTCTTTGTCAGAATTTTCTAAATACAATAAAATTGTGTCCCACACTTCTGAACTCCAAAGCGTCAATCCTGTTCCCCACACATTCATCAGATACAGCAAATCATCGGGCGAAAAATGAACCTTCGGAGAAGCAGAAACAAGACTTCGTGGAATTTGCTTCGGATCTTGAACAACTTCAGCAATCGAAGGAAGCAAGACAATCTTGCGATCTTTTTTTCTAGGATCCAATAAATCCTGCCCCTGTTCTGATTTTCCCCAACTATCTTTGGTAGAACGACCCTGAGGATCTCCATCTTGCCTTTCCAAATATGTATTTTGTGGCGGCATTTTTTTTGTAGGACCAACTTCAGGATTTTGAACCATCACTGGAAACTTCAATGAAAGACTTGTTCCCTTCGCATTTGGAAGTTCAATACTTAATGGCATGGGAGTCTTCAGTTGCTTACGTGCTTCCAAATAGCTGATGGGTAGTAAGTCGACATCTTTTGGCGATAGTTGATTGAGTTGCTTTTGGAAAAGGTCTTTCAAAAGATGAATTTTATTTTCAGGAAAATCATCATTAATTCCACGATCAAGAAGTTTGTCAAAATCT
>CAZFSX010000270.1:0-3900 GCA_964522115.1 uncultured Pseudobdellovibrionaceae bacterium
CAAGTTTTTTTTTAATCTAGGCACATTCGCACCACATGCTTCAAGAATCTCTACCATAGCGGGATCCTCACTGACAGAGAGAAGGACATGTTCTAAAGTCACGAACTCGGACTTGTCCTTTTTTGCAAGCTCGAAGGATTCATTCAAACGTCGTTGCAATTCTCGCTTCATTATTTAGGATCCTTTCTTTGAATTCCAAAGTGAATTTATTCTTCTTCTAGAGTGCATTTCAGTGGGTATTGATTATTTCTTGCCAATTGACTGACTTGCATCACTTTCATTTCAGCCACTTCCAAGATGTAAACTCCAGCAATGCCAGCGCCCTTTTTATGAACATCCAACATAATTTTTGTCGCTTGTTCATCTGTTTTTCCAAAAAATTTTTTTAAAATAAGAATGACAAAATCCATGGGAGTAAAATCATCATTCAGAAGCATGACCTTGTACAAGGATGGCTCCTTTATTGCTTCCATGCTTTCTGTGCTTTCTTGAAGTCCGCCATGGCTGTTGGGAGATCGAGGGGAGCTTGGAGGACCTGACTGCATTTCCTCTGTCATCATCCAAGAGTTTGAAGGCTCAAGTTGAAGCAACGATGGATTCATAGGTTCAAACAAGTTCACGAAAATTCCTCCTACAGAAGGCATGTGTAACATAAATTCCAACGGACGCCGTTTCCGTCACTTTCAAGTTTGGTGGAATTCCTTCAGATGTCAAGGTCAAGACCATTAGACAGGTGGATAATCCTGCCTTAAGATTAGTGCTTCAAAATAAGACAAAGCATGGAAGATCTTGCTTAATAAAACGAACTCTGAAACAATTTTATTGGTACAGTTTGTTTGTGGCGCGTTGGAGGCAAAATGAAAAAAGGACTTTTGAATACAAAAGGTTTTACATTGATTGAGCTCATGGTCGTTGTGGCCATTCTTGGCATCTTGGCCAGCTTCGGTATCCCTCAAGTACAAAAGCAAATGGCCAAAGCCCGTCAGGTCGAAGCGAAGACAAATCTTGCGGCCATCTACACAGCAGAAAAAGCATTTTTTGTGGAGTACAGCAGTTATGCCGTCAATCTTGCCCCGATTGGATATGCTCCTGAAGGAGAGCTCCGTTACAATACAGGATTTGCGACAGGATCAACGCTGGGTCAGCCAACAGGTTACAATGGATCGGACTGGAATGGTCCTGTGAATACTGCGGAATATTGCGCCGCAAATGCTGGGCAATGCACGAGTATGACTGAGGCTAAGTGTGGGGGGAGTGGATGTGATCTTTCTGGATTCACAGCAACATCTTCCACATTCACTGCAGGATCTTCATCTCAATTGATGTCTGGTTATAAAAAAGACATATGGCAAATGACACATTCTAAAATTTTATCTTCCACAAGCAATGGTACGGAAAAGGAAGCGGCAACCAAGTAATCAAGACGGGAAAACTTAATTTGATTATTCGATGAAATTTGAAAGAAATTAGAAAACAAAAAAGATCAAATTATGAGCCAGAATCCAAGTCTGAAAAAAAAATCTCAAACCCTCGCGCCATGGCTCGGGGGTTTTTTATTTTTTGTAGGCATCGTCATCAGTCTTGGGATGCGTGAACATTTGCAAGAAAATCAAGCGCAGATTTCTCGGCTTCCCGTACCGGCCCCTCATCTTGAGCATTTTCATTTTGGCTATCGATCGAACTTGGCGGATGGGATCTGGTTGCAGGTTTTGCAACATATGGATCATTGTTCGGGCGCTGTGGATTCTAGCAAAGAGATTTGCCGTTCCGAAGGGTGGTTGTTTCAAACTTTGTGGTCAGCATCCTTATTGGATCCAGGCTTTCGGGCTGTTCCCGCAGTAGGCGGTTTGGCTCTGAGCATCCTGATTGGTGATACGACAGGCGCGACAAAGTTGTATGATCGTGCCGTCAAACTCTTTCCTGATGATTGGCCCATCTTGTATCGCGCAGCCTACCATGCTCTGGAGGAACAAAAAGAACCTCTGAAAGCGGCGGCCCTGTTAAGAGCAGCGGCCCAGAATGGAGCTCCGCCCTGGGCTCAGAGTTTGGCGGGGAAAATTTATTTACAGGAAGGACGCATGGAGATGTACTTTCAACTTTTGCAGCAATTGAAAGCATCGAACGTGGACCCAGAGATCCTTCAAAGACTGGAATCTCGTCTTCAAAAAAAGCTTACAAAATAAGCATAAAAAATACCTAAGAAAGTCGGCTTGACAAGTGGCCAAAGCCTGCCCATTTTGTCTGTTTAACCGAGGAATTCAAATGTCCACACAGCGCGACTTTTACGAAATATTAGGAGTGGCTCGGGAAGCCGATGCCGACACAATCAAAAAAGCCTACCGTAAGTTGGCGATGCAATTTCATCCAGATAAAAATCCTGGAAACAAAGAAGCCGAAGAAAAATTCAAAGAGGCCGCCGCCGCTTACGAAGTTCTTTCCGACTCGGATAAGCGAGCAAAATATGACCGTTTCGGCCATCAAGCATTTCAGCATGGCGGCGGATTTGGCGGCGGAGGTTTTTCCAACGCCGACGATATTTTCTCGCATTTTGGTGATATTTTTGGAGACATTTTTGGAATGGGTGGACAGCAGTCTCGATCGCAAGGTCGTCATTCGCAGCGTCCCCAAAAAGGATCCGATCTTCGCTACGTGACAGAGCTTTCCTTGAAAGAAGTGATCGAAGGAGTTGAAAAAACCATCGAATTTGACACCGAAGAATCCTGTGATTCCTGCCAGGGATCTGGAGCTGCGAAAGGAACAGCTGCTGAAACTTGTAGCACGTGTGGTGGTCAAGGTCAGGTCGTTCGCAGCCAAGGATTTTTCTCTGTGGCGACAACATGTCCTACTTGCCATGGTCAAGGGAAAGTCGTGAAGGACCCATGCAAGCAGTGCCGCGGAACAGGCCGTAAAAAGCAACACCGCAAAATTCAAGTCACCATTCCTCCGGGCGTCGATAATGGAACTCGACTTCGTGTTTCGGGAGAGGGCGAAGGTGGTTATCGCGGGGGCCCATCCGGTGATCTGTATGTGGAAGTTCGGGTCGCTCAGGATCAGCGCTTTGAGCGTGAGGAAACAACTTTGTACGGTCAGCTGGAGATCGATTATTTGCAAGCCTTGCTAGGGGCAGAAATTCAAGTGGAAACAGTGACGGGTCATCGTGTTTTGGAGATTCCGAAAGGGACCAAAGTGGGAGATCAATTGAAGCTTTCCGGCGAAGGCGTTCCCTCTTTACGCAGCGGCCGTCGTGGAGATTTGATCTATGAAATCCATGTCCAGTTTCCATCAAAGCTCAGCAAAGAGGAAGAAAAGCTGCTGCGTGAAATTGCAGAACTGCGATCTGTATCCGTGTGTCAACATGGGATTTCTGGCTTTTTTAGTAAGAAAAAATCTTAAAAATAAAAAAATAAACGGGCCTGGCCTTGACGAAGGCTCTTTTTGAACCAGATTGAAAATAAGAACTTAAACCTGTGAAGAGGAGAAAACTATGGGAAAAATTATCGGTATCGACTTAGGTACAACGAACTCCGTTGTGGCTATCATGGAGGGCGGAGAGCCCAAAGTATTGGTGAATGAAGAAGGCGCACGCACCACTCCTTCCGTTGTGGCTTATACCAAAGACGGCGAACGTCTGGTGGGTCAGATCGCAAAACGTCAGGCCGTAACAAATCCTGAAAATACAATTTATTCTTCCAAGCGTTTCATCGGACGTCGTTTTACAGAAGTCCAAGAGGAAACCAAATTGGTCCCATACACTGTTGTGGATAAGGGAAATGACTGCGGATTTAAAGCTCAAGGGAAAACCGTTTCTCCAGAAGAAGTGGGAGCAGCCGTTCTTGCAAAATTGAAAAAAGTTGCAGAGGACTATTTGGGTGAGCCGGTGACAGAAGCTGTTGTGACAGT
>CAZFSX010000271.1:0-3892 GCA_964522115.1 uncultured Pseudobdellovibrionaceae bacterium
TGAACTTTTTTAGAAAAGTTCAGGTTTTGAATGGACATCTTAAAATGGATCACGCATACTGACGAAGATGCAAGTTATAAATTTTGAACGCCAAGAATTAAAAACATCTCTTTTAAAAATTCTTCAATCCAAGAAGCCTGAGTTTGTGTATGTTCGTGGTCGTCGACGCATAGGAAAATCATGGATTTTAAAAACTCTCACCAAAGAATACCCAGAACAGTGTTTTTACTTTATGGGTGGTCCTGATCAAACTCAGGAATTCAGTCGAAAACAATTTATAACCGAGTGGTCTTCCTTCACACAAGACACCAGCTTATTGAGTTTAAAAAGTCAGTTTATTTCTTGGAAGTCCATATTTGATCATATGACTGCCTATGTAAAAAAAAATAAAAAACCTGTGACTGTGATTTTTGATGAAATTCAATGGATCGCCAAAGAAGGTTCTGGCTTTGTTGGAAAGCTGAAAGAAGCTTGGATTGATTGGGAGCAACTGCGCTTGATGAAAGTCATTATTTGCGGATCTTCCAATAAATTTTTCGCAGACAAAACTGGAGGCGAAGAAAAGATTCTTCGAGGAATGAAAACACGAAGTGATATTGTCGTAGGTCCTATCTGTCTTTCGAATGGTGCAAAAGAAAGATTTAAAAAATGGTCCAAAGAAGAAATTTCCATTCTATGGATGATGACAGGAGGAGTCCCTTACTATTTGAACCAACTGGATCACACAAAACCTTTTCTTCATGCTATCAATGATGCTTTTTTTACAAAAATATCCATCTTTCTCAGTGAAGTTGATGAAATTTTAAGTTTGGAATTCAACAAACAAGGTCAACAGACTGTTAAAAAAATTCTAGCGGCCTTAGGTACCTATGGAAGCACAGAAGCTTTGATAGGCAAAAAAACAAAAATTTCCAAATCAACATTGCATCTTGTTTTAGAAAAACTGGTGACTTACCAACTTATTTCCCCAAAGAAATCCTTCGGAAAAAATCAAAAATCCAACGATTCTGGAACTAAATACATCATCAATGATGCGTATTTAAGTACCTACTTCCAATTGATGGATCCTATCAAAGGGCGTATTCAACAAAACTCAAAAGAACTATTATTTCAATTTTCATCATCAGAAGAATATTATATACCTGAGTTCACAGGTCCAAGATTTGAACGTCTGATAGAACAAGTGCTTCAAGAGAAAAATTTTCAACTTCCTTTGTTTGAAAAACTAGATTTGCGAACACCTGATTTTGAAGTTGAAACCTATTGGGACAAATAACAACAAATCGACTTGATCATCAATAGCCATCAAGATCGACTTTCAAGAGCCATTGAAATCAAATGGAAGTCTCTGACAGCGAAGGAAGAAGAAAGAATTCAAAAAGAACTGAGCGAAAAAGAATACCCGATTCCCCCCTACTACCATCGACAAAACTATGTCATTTCATTAGGATCAGGAGGTCGTGCGACAAAAGCTTCTTCACAAATCACAATCAGAGATTTATTTCTTACAAAATGAAATCACTGCACGCAGATTTTTTTTGTTCGGGATATTTTTTGATAAACATTCGATAATAACCTACAAACATTTTATTCATCAGACCAGAAATTTTATATGCTGACTGACGAGTTTTTTCCGCATGTTGATTCAGCTGATCATAAACAGATGGTACATCTTTTAACTGTTCATTTTCTTTTAAAATTTCATACCGTCGCTGCTTAATTTTTTCAAACCGAGCAATATTCATCATTTCATCTTGTCGATCAGAACCTTTAGCTGCTTTCAATTTTTTTTGAAAATAGTCAATGCTACTTTCAGGATAGGAAAATAAAATTTCCTTCCATGAAAACTCTTCCTCCTGGGATACTGTTTTATTATTGATCACAATTGAAATTTCAATTTTCTCTGTCGTTTTGAGTAACGGAAACTTAGTAAATTGCATTTCTTCAAGAATTTGATCTTGAAATTCTTTGTATTTTTGCAATTCCTTCAATAGCTCATTCCTTTCAACTTCTGAAAGGACAGTATCACCAAAATCTTTTGTTTTCTTCACTAAACTAACCAAACTTTCATGATCTTCGTCTGCCGTACATCCATCCATGCAACCAACGGATGATTCTAAATAATCCTTCAGATTGCTACTGAGTTCATCAGGAGAATGATAATAAAGATAAGGCTTCACCAATTTATAAAGAATTTTACTGGACCACTTCCCAAATCTTGTTGAAATCATTGGAAAGGATGGTGAATTATCCTCAGCTCGTGCAAGCAAAAACGCTTCTTCGATGGATGATCCGGCTTTCATTTTTGAAAATAATAAATCAACAAAAGACCCATAACTTGGATGATCAGGACCAGATCCTGTGATCACACAAGCCGAATCACTTTCCAATCGAAGGGATTCTCCAGAATGACAACTTAAATCAAGAATAGCTAATTGCACTCCGTACTTTTTTGCCACTTGAACCAACTCAAAAAAAGGATCCATGGATTCGTCTTTCTGAGATGGATTGGCATTTGAAGATCTTAATTTTGAACCCGACACTGCGATTGTGTGGGTTTGAATCCCCTGCATCTTTTTTCCACCGTGGGTTAACATTGTCACAATTAATTTATTCCCACTTCTTTTAATCTCTCCGGATTTAATTCTTTGAATTAAATCTTGAATATGTGCACGATAGTTTTCAGAAGAGAAATTGACTGGTTTTTTCCCAAATCCATTGGTAATTTTTTTACCAGTCCCGCTCTGACCTTCACCAAAAGCGATTTGAGAAACCGTCAAATCAAGTCTTTTACTTGCAAGAATGATAGAATCGATATTCTTGTCAAAAATAGTTCCCTTTTCTCTTTTATCTTCGCCTCCAGCACCAAAAATCGACATCTCTGTCGCAAAGGACGGAATCACAAAGAACAATGATATAAAAGAAAAAAATACCTTAGTCTTTTTCACAAGGAAGGTCCCTTATCCAAACAAAACCCTGATTCATTCTAGGATTTAATGGATTCTCAACACGGAATGAAACATTTTTTACATCTTTAAAATAAACTTTTCTAGAAGTAATTTTAATAATTTTAGCCTGAAACTCAAGAGGCATATTCAAGTAGCCAGCAATTTTGTACCACTCTTTTTTCCAAGGAATCAGCTTGATTTTAGAAAATGAATCTTCATTGGTGTATCCGACGACAATATTTTCAGTATCTTCTCGAAAATATCCATAAATTTTGTATTCTCCACAAACGGCTGGCTGCTGAAGGTATCCCTTCTGTGGTACCCCATCTTGGGACCACGAAGAATCAATAATCCCCAGACTCAGAATCAGAAAAAGCATCCACATTTTCATAAAATATTTTTTCATCCAACAGCTCCAGATCTTTATCATCTTACAACATATGGACTCTACAAAAAAACGACTTTTCGACTTATCAATGCATATCCACCCGCAGACCAGACCTTCAACCAGTTCCAAATCGGCACATGAAGTTCTTACAGGCTTTCATCCAGGATTTTGCACGCCTTCAAAGTGGTGCTATAAGAGCACAAAAAATTCTTCAGGAGCCTTGAATGAAAAACTTTCTTTTCCCAATCCCAATCATCAAAACACGATGGACATTCAGTTTTTCGCTGCTTGCTTCAGCATGGATATTGACTCTTGTCATTGGATCTTCTGCATCTGCAAGTTCCACTGAAAATCAAGAAGTTCGACGATCCACCACCACCATGAACTGTGAAGGTATTTTCACTTCATTACCCGTCTCGGATGCAGCACATTCCATGAATCTGATTTCCTTCCCCACTTATCCAAAGTTTCAACCTCAAGTGACTTATCAGCCCAAAGTGCCATCTCTGAATTCAGATATGTCTTGGGAGTTGATTCAAAAGTTCAAATCAACAAG
>CAZFSX010000272.1:0-3876 GCA_964522115.1 uncultured Pseudobdellovibrionaceae bacterium
TTCTCGGCACAGATCGATAGTATCATGAACAAGAGATTGAACGGAAAAGCGATGGGTGGATTCGCCATCTCCACCTGTTGAAAAGATTCGCAGTGAATTGACTATTTTCGAAATACGATCAGAAGTCATAACAATGGAATCCAAACTTTTTGAGATCAGTTCTGGACTACCTTTGCCCTGCTCCATCAAATATCGAAGTTGTTCAGCTTTGCCTTTGATGACAGCTAAGGGGTTATTGATTTCATGGGCCACTCCTGAAGCCATCTCTCCCAGAGCAACAAATTTCGAGCTGTGCAGTTGTTTTTCTTGCAGAGTATTGATTTCATCATGTGATTTTTTTAATTGAGTGATGGTGACTTGCAGTTCCTGCGTCAGTTCTGCGTTGCGCTCTTTTTCTCGAAAAATATCAGTGATCATTTTGAAGTGATGACCACTGGCAAGAGCAACCGTCAGGATAAACATTGCAATGAAAGCATCCAAAATTGCATATTCTTTATAGGGTCCAAGAAAGAAGAAAATTCCTGGAGGCACTAAACACATGGCCACCCAGAAAAATGCGATAAAACGATTTCCAGGATAGGAGATGACCCCTGTTGCTGCAACTCCGACAATCGCAAGAAGAGATCCTGTTGCAATAACAGAATCCGGTTGAGTCAGGACAAAACAACCCAATGCAGCCCAGAAAAGTGCGGCACCTGAAACGACGATCTTAAAAACAAAGTCCCATTTATGATATTCATTTCTTTTTTGAGCAATCATATCAGGGTTGATAATGGTTCGACTGATCCATAATCGAAACAAATTGTAGGCTGTAAATAAAGCAATCCACCACAGGAAAAAAACATGCGAGCTTCTTAGGTAACACCATAATCCAAAAAAGATGGACAAGTACATGCTTCCGCCAACAGTGCTTTTTTGAGCGCGAAAGCCAACAAGCAAACGCTCAAAAGCATAGTTATTTTCCACCTTGTGATCCAAGGCGGTGACAGGTTCTTGTTTGGAAAAAGTATCCATTGGGTTTTGTACCATCAGGATGCTTTTCGGAAGTTCTACTAAATACTGAACAGCCCAAGGTCCAGCTTCATTGATCTCAAAATTTTCTTCATGATTGTGACAAGATCTTCGTCCAGAACTTTGGACTTTGATCTTTAGATTTTAAATTACGATCCTTGAAAAGAAACTAGGGCTTCATGATGATCCATCTGCGTATATATCGTTCTTCCTTTGGAAGAAAGGAACTCAGAAAGACTGCAAAATGGTCAGGTCCCATTTCCTTCACGGGGAAAACTTTCATTTCTAAAGGAAGTTCGTCTCTATTTTGTCGAATGGACCAGGCTGAGTGAAAATATTTTTTTTGTTCAATATCATAAATGATAGAACCCCAAGATTTGAAAGGATCCTGAGTCAATACACTGACCGCAGTGTCTCCTTGACCTAAAAGAATTCCAGGGGGTTCATCCTTGTCATACATATTGTTGTGAAAAAGAACCTGGCGTTTTTTATCTGTATATGAAACCTGATAATTCTGAGTGATTGGAATTTTTGATTTAAAATCTGAAGATATTAATTCCAAATGAGTTTCCGTTTGAAATGCCAAGATAAGTTGATCTTCATAGAAGTACATTCCAATCAAATCTGAATTTCCAGGGTGGACTCCTTTCAAATGCACAAAGTTAGAAGGAAAAAGATAAAGTTCCGTTTTCGTTGCGACATCCAGAGGCAGAACGGATACATAAGCTTCAACGCCCGTCTGATCTGTTCCAATCATGACACGTCTATTTTTTTGTGGAAAATCATAGAACTTAAATACAGGATTTTTAAATGGAAGACGTGCATACGACACCGTCGGAGATGGCTCTTGGGATTCTGATGACTTGCCATCGGAATTGAGAAGATCCAAAGTTTCAGCATCAGAATAGGAATTTTTCAAAGAATCAATATGAACAACAATGTTTTCATCTTTTCTGAGAAGAAAGTTTCTAAAGTCCAATTCAAAAGAATAGGAAAAATAATCGGTATCTAAAACCATCAGTATTTTGGTAGGACCAAGTTGCTTCCATTCAATATCATTCACACTTCTTTTAAAGTTAGAGGCATTGATTTTTTTTAAATCAGCCAGAGCATCAGGTGGAAGTTGAAAGGCTTGATGTTGTTTTAGAATATTTAAAAGTTTCATTTTGCTTCCAGAAAATGATTTTTCAATGTCTTGAATGGGTCGAAGATGAAGGGAAAGTGACTTAGGATTCCATTCCAAAAGAATGCGAACGCCATCCATTTGAAGGATATCGATGGGTTCTCGATCCGTTTCTAATATGGTCTCTGGTCGAAGAAGATTTTCATCGGATTTTTTTGCTGATGGAAAGATTTGATTGCAAGATGTTTCTGCATAGGTGTTCTGTGGGTAAAAAAGTGCAAGGATCACCAAGAATAAGCAAGCAAATGAAGAAAAAAACTGAAAATAAGATAAGAAACGGCATAATAATGCCTTAGATGTTTTCAAGAAAGCCCCCCATTCTTAAAACCAAAGATCGCGCGAGAAGAAAAGTCTTCCGCGCGATGGAAAGAGGGGTAGCACTCTTGAAATGAAATGTAAATTTATTGTTTCAATTGATATAACTTTTCGTCCATTGTGGGATGGTTCGGCACCACGACAGGGTAGTTGTGATCAAAAAATTCTTCGGGCTGAATTTTTTGACGATCTTTCAGTGGGCGGTACCATTCATTATTGCGGAATTCGAGCACCTGAATTTCTCCATTTTCTCCCACCAAGGCAAGAGATTGTGACCAGTTGGAAAAGCCTTCCGCATTGTAACTAGCTCGAAGAAAAGTGGATGTGCCTATATTCACAGCACCATTGTATCGAGCATAGGTATGTGAATGTCCATAAACTCCACGGCCCACGCCTCGAAGAAAGCTAAGAAGAGAATTTTTTGCTCCGTTGGCACCAGCATGTCCATGTTGTCCTAATTCAACAAGTCGATAATCAGGTCCTCGTTTGTAACCGTAAGCCGGAGTTGGGAAGCGCAATTTATTGGGATTGCTGATATGGGCAGAAAGATAAAGTTCTAATGGACTACGGGTACCACCACGTTTTTTTTCCTCCAACATCAACTGTTGAAGTTCAGCACCAATTTCAGCATTGATAATCTCTTTACTGAAGTTTCCAGTTTCCAACCAACGTGTCAGCCAATCGTTGTGATTGGATGAAACGATGACAAGTACAAGCTTTGGATCCATGGCGATCAGTGAATTTAAAAATCCAATCACATTGTCCAGTTCTTCACGTAAATTCAGAACACCTTTGCGGAATTTATCAGCCATCGAGACAAGCTTCTCTTTTTCATGGTGAGAAATTGACAACCCATCCAACAAGTCATGAATAATCACTTGTTCTGGTTTGAGTTCAAAAACTTGGCGTTCATAGGATTTCAAAAGTTTTGGGTCCGTGGCCCCCACATGAATATCACCCATGGTTACGGCTTTGATCTGATGTTTTTGAAGCCCTTCTGCCGTATAAAACTTATTCAAATCAGCAAATCCTTTTTTTTCTTCGATGTATTCCAAGTGTCGCATATGAAAATCGCCCAAGGTTTGAAAATTGATGAGTTTTTCAGACCCGTGGGTTTTTTCCAAAAGAAGGGCTCCAATCACATGTCCTTCTCTAGCCATATGATCCGTTCTTTGATTGGTATAGTGCTTACCTTGATAATCACCCATCGTGATAGATCCTGTTGTGATCGTTCGTGTGGGAGCAATATCATTGTGAAGAGTGGCAGTACTGTCGACTTCCAATTTTGGAGAACCAATGATTTGAATTTGTTGACGATCAAAATATCGATTCAGTCCTGTGGATGGTTTGATCTGTTTATCCTGAAT